>CALMWN010000209.1 GCA_937873555.1 uncultured Clostridia bacterium | reverse complement strand
TGAAATGTCTGTTTAAATTATAAATACCATTATTTAGGTGATAAACTAGGGGGTTTTATGGTTTCGTGTATCTAGTGACCCGTATCCTATGCTTTAGTTTGCTGTGCCAACACATCAATTATACCACAATTCACGATATAACGCAAGAAATATTTATCATTATATTGACATAAAAAAAGACCTGAAGGCCTAATGAAATGTCTGTTTAAATTATAAATACCATTATTTAGGTGATAAACTAGGGCTTTTCAAGGAATATACAGGCATGACTCCCGGCGAATACAGGGCTTCCATAAGATTTGGGAGCAGGATGGATGACTTTAGCGGGGTTTTATGAATTTGACTTTTACCATAAATATAATATATATTATATATTATATTTATGGTGTCGGCGTTTCAAACTTATACGTATAAGCAATACCCTGCAAAAAGCGATATATCCTGCAGCTGTTAAAGCTTAGTTGAGACTGCAGCAATATATATTTGTACTATAATTAAATTTCAACGGGAGGTATTTGATATGATGATGAAAGGCCTTGTAGCTTATCCGAATGGAGACATTCAGCTTGAAGAAGTACCCGTTCCGAAGCTTGGAGATAACCCATATGCTCCGGATGATGTTCTTATTGAAGTTGAATATTGCGGAATATGCGGAAGCGATATCCATAGATGGAAAGCTGACAAAACAGGTGTTAAGACTTCACCACGGAAAGTAGTTGTAGGACATGAAATTGCAGGAGTGATAAAAGAAGCAGGACCGGCAGTTAAAAACCTGAAGGTAGGAGACAGGGTTGTATGCGAGATAGTGACTTTCTACTGCGGAAGATGCGTCAACTGTAAAGAGGGAAGGTTCCATATCTGTAATACCTTGCCGCCGATGGAGGGAAGAGCGCACTTTGTGACAGGCGGAGGCTTTGCAAAATACACCGTATGGCCGGCGAAACACTGCCACAAGCTTCCGGACAATATTTCCTCCAGGGAAGCGGTATGTATCGAACCGACAGCAGGATCGGTACACAGCGTAATCAACAGGCTTCATGTAACGGCAGGCGATTCTGTAGCCATCCTTGGACCTGGAGCAAGGGGAATACTTCTGGCTCAGGTATGTAAGGCTCTCGGGGCAGGACCGATTATTGTAAGCGGTCTTGAAAGGGATGTCAAGGTAAGGCTTGCGATGGCAAAGCAGCTGGCAGCTGATTATGTCATAAATGTTGAAAAGGAAGACATAAGGAAAAGGATAGCCGAGATTACAGGAGGAATAGGTGTAGATGTTGTTATAGAAAATACAGGGTCTGTTGAGCCTATAGATGAGTCCCTCGACATAGTAAGAAAAGGCGGAAAGGTTTTGTGGGCAGGCGGAGGAATCAGAGGTGGAATCGTTGCGCCTGTAGATACTCATAAGATAATCACGAAAGAGCTTGAAATACACGGGGAAATATCACAGGTATGGAAAGACTGGGTAACTGCCCTTCACCTGGTAAAGACAGGAAGAGTGCAATTAAAACCGCTGGTAACCCATGAATTCACCCTGGATAACTGGGAAGCAGGTTTTGACCTTGCTGCAACAAGTCCCGAATGCTTAAGGGTTGCAATAAAGCTGTAAGCTGAATTTCAAGTTTACATACCGTTAATATTTCATTATTGATCATAAAATACAGTGCAGTTTAACATATATTATTTACGATTTGAAATCATCCAAAGACTAATCATAAATCATATGGCTGCACTGTATCAGTATTAGGGGGAATAGTAATGAGCAGTATTATCAACAGCATCCTGGATCCTGTCCAAATACCGAGGATGGTTAAAGTCAGACAGATATTCCCTGACCAGGTGGTTTCGGATATCCCGGGCGAAATCAGAAAACAGATCAATGCAAAAAATCTGATGTCCCGCATAAAACCAGGGCAGACTGTGGCAATCACCGCAGGAAGCAGAGGCATATCAAATCTTCCTCTGATGATAAGGGAAATTTGCAACTGCGTTAAAGATGCCGGAGCACATCCATTTCTTGTTCCTGCAATGGGAAGCCACGGTGGTGCAACTGCCGAAGGGCAGACGGATATGCTAAGGGGTATGGGTATTACTGAGGAAACGGTTGGAGCCCCCATCAAGGCAAGCATGGAGGTAGTGCAGGTGGGAACCTCGCATAACGGGCTTCCGGCTTATATAGACAAAAATGCCTATGAAGCAGATGCGATAATCATCATAAACAGGGTAAAGCCGCATGTTGCGTTTAAAGGCGCTGTTGAAAGCGGTCTGCAAAAGATGATAACCATCGGCCTGGGAAAATTGAAGGGCGCCGAAACCTGTCATAACCTCGGCTTCGGAAAGATGGCAGAGAATGTACCTGCCATTGCAAAGGTTATACTGGAAAAGACAAACCTGGTGTTCGGAATAGCGGTTCTGGAAAATGCATATGAACAAACCATGAAGATAGTTGCTCTTGGCAATGAGGAAATTATAAGGGAAGAACCGGCACTTTTGCTGGAAGCCAAGCAAAATGTCCCAAGGCTTCACTTCGGGGAGTTTGAAGCGCTTATCCTTGACGAACTCGGTAAAAACATAAGCGGCACAGGTATGGATACATCCGTTATAGGAAAGTATCATACACCATACGCGAACGACGGCACCGGCCCGAAAGTTACAAGGCATGCAGTACTGGATCTGACCGAGCAATCCCATGGCAATGCGAATGGAATCGGACTTGCAGACTATACTACAAGACGTCTTTTCAACAAGATTATTTTTGAGCAGACATATCCAAACTCGCTGACTTCAACTGTTCCCGAATCAATAAAAATTCCGATGGTACTGGAAAACGACAGGCTTGCGATACAGGCCTGCATCAGATGCAGCAATGTTCCGGACCGCAGCAAGGTAAGGGTTGTAATGATCAAGAACACCATCTACCTGGAGCACATACTGATATCGGAAAACATGCTGGAAGTAGCCAGAAACAACAGACAGATAGAGATTCTCTCAGACCCATTTGAACTGCCCTTCGACGAAAACGGAAATCTTTTATACAAACATGACTCTTAAAAATAGAATATACACATTAAAAAGCTGTCGGTAATTTACCGGCAGCTTTTTAATGTGGCAATACAAAGGACATCCCCCCTGCAACTTTGCAGGAGGGATGTTTGTGTATATGGCACTTTCCGATAGCGTTACTTCTACAGTGTAGATACAAAATATCAAATATTAAAATCTACAGGCTTGAATATATTGGGATTAAATGATAAATTACTATAAGGAAAAAGAAATTTGTTCCAAATTACTCTTAAACTATACTCATTCAAATTTTGTAATTTCGGATGATTGATTGTGATTTTCGTGGTAAAATTCAAAAGTAAGGTATGTATTGTGCTACTGTGAATAAAATAAGGATTGTACATGTGTTTTGCGAAGTTGGTATGTGAAAACATTTATGCATTTTATGCGGACGGAGGTCAATTATATGGAGTTCTGTGAATGCGGTTCTTTAGTAATAGGCGGTAACTGTACCAACAAGAAATGCCCGAAGCATGTAAAAAAATATGAACAGATTTCAGCGGATCAGATAACAGCTATAAGGGCTTTGATGGAAAAGCTTGAACGGGATTACAACGAATCGGATTTTAAAAGTATGACCTCTGATGAAGCGCAGAGGATGATTGATGATTTGGGAGATGAACTGGAAGAACTAAGAACAAGGAAAGAAAGTGAAGTTGAGGATGAAGAAACCAATGACTATGATGAAGTGCTCAGCGGTATTGATATAGAAGAAGAGGATGAGACATAAGGTAGATAAGAGAAGGTTGATGCATCATGATAAATGTCCTTATCGTAGATGATGAACCTATAACGTGCCGTGGAATGCAAAAAGCCATAGATTGGAATAGCTATGGCATTCTCAGTGAATACAATGTAACCCTTCACAACTCACCGAAACTCGCAACCTACTACAGGGAGATCAACCCCAGGTTTCCGGCCGACGAATCCAAGAGAATTACAAACTGTCTGCCTTACGACGGATCTACGGAAATCATGGTATATGACGCGGAGATATTCAAGGACTGGGGCGTAGAACCTATTTTAAAGAATCCCACGCTGCAGGGTGGCCTACTTCCATCAAGGCATTGGGAAGTGATGTTAAAATGACTGATGAGGAGAAAAAGGCACTTGAAATCGGAAGCCATATAATGAAAAAGACACCGGTGGATTCCCTTTCACTGCATCTAATAATGATTGATGCAATTGAAAGTGTGACCTTGAAGAATGTTTCCCCCAAAGAAGCACTGGAAAAGGCCGAGCAGAAGAAAACAGACGGATATGCAAAGCTTAAGCAGGCTGCAAAAAAATAGGTACTGTCAGGATTAATCATAAATCATATTTGCTGGCAACAATGATCAATGAGGCAAAGTACGGTAAAAACCTTTTCAAGATTTTGTACTTTTTGCCCAATGTCACTTCAATTGTGGCAGTAACCCTGATTTTTAGGCAGGGGAATCAGACCGGGCAGGATTGAGACGGATTCGATCAACATCCCCGTAAATGTCGGAGGAGCTCTTGTCAGACCTGGAGACATTATTGTTGCCGATGGGGATGGAGTGGTGGTTGTTCCCATTGAAAAAGCTGCCGATGTGGCAAAGGTGGCAAGAATGATTCAGGACGGCGACAAGGAAAGCAGAAGGAAGCATTATGCAGCTGCAGGGATGGAATTGGATTTTACAGTTAAATAGAGGAGAGCCTGGCAGGTTAATGCTCTGTCACAAAAATGGGTGATTCGCAAGAGTCACCCTTGGTTTTTAAAGCTGCAATGTATATTGAATATTCTCATGAAACGTTATAAAATTTGTATATATTACCAGATGTATGCACAGTCAAGGAGGGAAATTCATGATAAGAGAAAACAAGCTTAAGAAGATGCTCAAGGAAGGAAAGAGCGTGATAGGCACCTTTGTCAAGAGTAATGATCCGGCGATAGTGGAAGTGCTGGGATTTTCGGGATTTGATTTCATCATCATTGATAACGAGCACACAGCCATGAATAAAGAAAACATGGTTAATCTCATAAGAACAGCCGAACTGTCCGGGATAGAACCGGTTGTAAGAGTCAGGGAGAACAGCGCTGCAGAAATACTGCAGGCCCTGGATGCCGGAGCTTCCGGGGTACAGGTGCCGCAGGTCGATACAAAAGAACAAGCCATATCGGTGGTTGAAAGGGTAAAATATGCTCCGCTGGGAAAGCGCGGTTATGCGGCAAGCCAGCGTTCAGCCGGCTATGGTTTCATGAATGCAAAGGAATATGCCCAAAGATCAAACGAGAACACGCTGGTAGTTTGCTACTGTGAGACTTTTGAGGCTGTGGAGAATCTTGATGAGATTGTCAGGGTGGAGAACCTGGATGTCATTTTCATGGGGCCTTTTGATCTTTCTCAGGCTTATGGAGTCACAGGCGAACCAAATCATCCCGTAGTGCAGGAAAAAATCGCACTCATCACCAAAAAAGTGATTTCCGCAGGCAAGACGGTCGGAATAATCGCTTCAGACGCCGCACAGGCCCAAAAGTGGATTGATATGGGAATAAGATACATATGCTTAAGCTCCGATTTTGGTATGATTGCCTCCCTTGGAAAGCAGTTCATGAAGGAACTAAAGAGGTAGGATAAAATTTTAAGTGCTTGAGATACAAGTAAAAGAAGAAATCCATGCGGCTCTAAGCCTCATGGATTTCTTCTTTTACTTTCCCACATTAAAAAATGGGATTCCGGATTAAATTTAAGAACAACAGGGTTGGGAACTTCTCAAAACCTCTATTAAAAAATAAGTATCAAGGGTAAAAATTAGGAATGCTACATTGGTAATTTGTTTGTTATAATTGATTTCATAGAAAATTACATAATCCTGCTATGAAGTATTCCACACATCAGATTGCGCAGAATGTGTTTCCATAGTTTGTTAGACAGACTCATATCTTTTAAGTGAATTGCTTGAAATCAAATACCCCCATTTTATACAACGAAAATGAAACGTACTATTATCCATTTTTTATATATTTCCTCATAAATAAAATTCAACATACAAAGAAAGGTAGGCGTGATTATGTTCAAGGAAGATCCCAAGCTGTATTCAAAAATTTGCGGGTGTGAGCTGGCCGGAGCAATAGGCAATGCGTTAGGTGACAAGGTTGAGGGCAAATCCTGGGAGTATGTTGAGAAGACCTACGGTCTTTTGGACAGGTTTGTAGAGGGCACTGAAGTGGATTCTTACAAGAGAAATCCTGATACATACGACCAATACCGTTTTGGACACAAACGCGCTCCCGGAAGCACGGAGGATGGTTTTGAAAGGCATAAGCTCTGTGCAACTGCAGTTATCAGAAAAGGCGGACATATCAATGCCGCTGATCTGGCACAGACCTTTGTACGCCAGATTGACAGTACAAGATTCGGATATCTTCTGGGTTGGCAGGATCAGTTTGTTTACTACTCCATCAGGGCAGGCATGAAAGCAAAGGAACTTGGAGAGTTTGCCTCATGGCCGGGCAAGATAGGAACAACCAAGATGATCATGCCTATAGGCATGATAAATGCTGGTAATCCGGAAAAAGCATACAAGGAAGCAGTCAGATGTGCAAGGATAAAAGACGCTCCCGGAAACCCTGAAAATCACGGCGTTGAAGTTGCAGGGGTTGTTGCTGCCGCTGTTGCTGAAGCTCTGAAGCCTGATGCAACATGGGAAAGCGTTATAAATGTTGCACTGTACTATTGCTCGGAAAGGCTTAAGGCTATCTGCGTAAAAATGCTGGATGCTGCAAAGTCCGTCAAGGACTGGAGAGATCTGCGTCCCTTCTATACAGACATGTTTGAAGGCAAGAACGAATCAATGGCCGATGAAATACTATCCGCCGGGCTTGCTGTACTCTACCTTTCAAAAGGCAATCCAAGAGAGGCGGTTATAATTGCTTCCAATATAGGAAGGGACACTGACTGCAAGGCATATGTCGGTGCCGGTCTGGCAGGGGCATTGGCAGGAATTGAAGCTATTCCTGCTGATTGGATTAAAATGGTAGAAGATGATGTTGCAGGGAATACCATGACGCTGTCAAGACGCACATCAATGGAAAGTGCGAGGGCATTCTACAATATAGTGATGAATGACCGGAACGGCGTAAAGGAAGAAACGGACACCAGCATATTCTCAGTAATCAGGGAAAAGCTTGGAAAGGCTGAGGGAGCGCCTTTGACCCAACAGGATCTTGAAGGCATGGTATCTCTTGATGCAGGAAACAAGGGGTTGAAGAGCATCAAAGGGATAGAGATGCTGACAAATCTGACCTGGCTGAAGCTTGACAATAACAAAATCTGTGACCTAAGTCCTCTCTGCGGTCTTGTAAAGCTCGAGCACCTTGACCTGGGGCTTAATCAGATAACCGACATTTCAGCCCTCAGAGGCCTTAAGGATTTAAAAACACTGATGCTTTATGATAACAAGATAACTGATATAAGCCCACTGAAGGCTTTAACAAAAATGCGGTATCTTAACCTGGCCAACAATCTTATAAATGATGTAGGTGCCTTGAGCGGTTATACGGAGCTTCATGCACTGCTGCTTGAGAACAACATGGTAAGGGACATTTCACCTGTAAAAAACAACACGGAAATCTACTCCCTGAGCTTTGACAACAACCAGGTCACCGATATAAGCGTTGCAGCAGGATTCACCAAAATGATCGCGTTTTATGCAAGTGGAAACAAAATCAACGATATCAGTGCCTTGAGCGGACTCTCTGACAGGCTTAAGACTGTCAACCTGAACGATAACCGGATAAGTGACGGAGCTCCCCTGGGAAGCCTCAACAGGTTGATACACCTGACCATCAGCCGTAACACCATTAAGGACATGGACTTCATCGAAAAGCTCGAATGCCTGTGTTATCTTGAAATCGACGGGCTTGGTGCAAGTTCGGTAAAACTGCCTTCTGCATACTTAAAACATCTGAGTGCAGCTGACAACCAGCTCAGTGATATAAGCTTCGTCAACAGCCTGAAGGGTTTGCATTATCTGAATCTGAGCAACAACAAAATCAGTGATGTAAAAGGTGTAAGCGGGCTTTCCAAGCTTAAGTACCTTTATCTGGGAGGCAATCAGATCAAGGATGCCGGAGAGCTGGACAAATTGAAGCTATTGGAGGAAAAGACCATATAACGTACAGTATTGCAGCATTGGTAAAAAAGGGAACGGAATTTGCAGATTATTCAGCTTTAAGGCAACAGATAATCACTGTTTCAGCATAAACGCAGCGTTTGTTGCAAACGGCTCGGGAATGGCGATTTCCAGCAGAAGGCCTATGAACGTTACCTGAACAGGGGTAAGTCCGGTAAATAATTCATACTCTTTTAAAAAATGAAAAGAGGTGATGAGAATGATAGAAGTAAGCATATTTAATGACCTGGTAAGCAGGAATTTTGATGAGGCCTTGTCATTGCTTGATTCCTGGGGCCAAAAGTGGCTTGACCTGAGGGAAAACATCTTTGGGGATACTGTAGTGGACGATATCAGCGACAAAGAAAGAGAAATCATGCTTGCTAAACTCAAGGCTTACAAATTCTCAATCGGCTGTCTGGGAACAAGAAGGCTTGTTGCCTCATACGGAGCAGGAGAAAAAGAGCTTCAGGTGCTGGAACGCCTTATAAAAACAGCGCTTGCCGTGAAAACGGATTTCATCCGCATATGCAACGAGGATAGGACGGAGGACATGAAGAAGCGTGCCGAGGATGCAAGAGCTACTGTGCCGAACATGCGGAAACTGTGTGACAGGGCAGCGGAATTTGGGATCACCCTTGTCCTCGAAAACAAGCCGGCATCCATTACAAACCGCGGCAGCGAGCTGAGGGAGTTTGTTGACATGGTTGGCCGCCCCAACCTCAAGGTTCAGTGGGATGCCGTAAACAGCTGGCAGGGAGGCTTCTACGATGTGAAAAAGGATTATGGCTATGTGAAGAACATAATAGGCATAGTTCACTTAAGAGGCGCCATTGGAAAACCGGAGGATCCCATGGTGTACAACAGGAGCGGGATTCTGGGTGAGGATGAATTCCCGAACAGGGAGATAGTGGAGTGGCTGCTCGCTGACGGTTATGACGGCAGGATAACCCTTGACCTTTCCATTGGCTCCATTAAGGAGTACAAGGAAAAGAAAATGGGTGGTGCCGATATATCAAGGTTAAGCCTTGTAAGAATGAAGGAAATAATAGCTGCATGCAGTAAAAAGTAATAAAATAAATTGCGAGGTGATTATTATGACAACATTGAATGTTGCGTTTCTGGGTGCCGGTTCAATAGCGAAGGACCACCTTTATGCGTATAAGAAGGACGGCAGGGCAAAGGTTACGTGGCTTTGCGATACCAACCTGGAAAGGGCCGGGAAGCTTGCACAGGAATATGACATTCCCAATGTGACTGCAGATTATACAGAGGCTCTGCAGGACCCAAAACTGGATTTTGTTGACATCATGGCGCCAAACTTCCTTCACAAGCCCATGGCCATAAATGCCATGAATGCGGGAAAGGCTGTATTGTGTGAAAAACCGATGGCTTTGAATGCGCAGGAATCACAGGACATGGTAGATGAAGCAAGGAGCACCGGACAAAGGCTTTTCGTAAAATACCACCAGCGCTTCGACCCGGTCCATGCACTGGCCAGGAAAATGCTTGAAACGGGAGAGTTTCCGAAACCTGTAATGGCTCTTGCAACACTGTTCGGGAATCACCTTCCGTCAATGCTTAATGCGAGCCACTGGAGAGGGGTACCTTCACTTACCGGCGGAGGATGCCTGTTCTCATCAGGCTCACATATTATAGACCTGCTGCGTTTTTTCTTTGGAGATGTTCAGGCCATTACGTCGGTAAACAGGCAGCTTATCGCTAACAATCCCGAAAAGGGAGATGACAACGCGAGTGTAATATTGGAGTTCAAATCAGGAATAATTGCAACCTTTGTAGGCTGCTGGACCACCAATACCTGGTCCAGAAGCTACAAGTGGTGGAATGAAGACAGGACCATGTACATATATCAGGACGAAACAAAAGCAAACCGGCTGGATGTCGAGGAGGGTAATGAAAGAAAGAACCTGCTGGTCGCCCCCGATTGGGCAAGGCAGTCCCACAGCATAGCAATAAGCCACTTCCTGGACCAGATGCTGAAGGATGCTCTGCCGTACTATCCTCTGGAAGAGTGTGTAAAATCCATGAAGACCCTTGAACTGGCTTACAAATCCTCTGCAGAAGGCTGCAGGATCCTGGTTGATTGATATTTATTAATACCGGAGGTGATTAAATTGACAAAACCTTTAGGCTTTATCGGCCTTGGCCGTATGGGTTCACCAATGGCCTTAAACCTTATCAGGGCAGAGTACAAACTCGCAGTATATGATTTGAATCCAAAAGCAGTGGAAGATCTGGTAAAGGCCGGTGCGGCAAAAAAGGATTCTGTTGCCGAGCTTGCCGGAAACTCGGATACAGTGATTACAATGCTTCCTGCCGATAAGGAAATCATGGCGGTTTATACCGGTACGGAAGGTTTGCTTGAGAACCTGAAAGAAGGCGCCGTATGCATAGACATGACTTCCGCTACAGGCCAGGCAATCAAGGATGTGGCTGCCATCGCTTCCCAAAAGGGTATAAGGATAATTGACGCTCCCGTTAGCGGTGATGTCCCGGGGGCTCAGAGCGGGGCACTGACCATAATGGTCGGGGGAGAAAAAAACCTTGTTGACGAATATATGCCGATACTTAAGGTTATGGGCAGCAGGATTTTCTATACAGGGGATGTAGGCAGCGGAAAGTCGGTAAAAATGATCAACCAGTTCTTAAACGCAGGGAATACATATATAGCATCCGAGGCTCTGGTACTGGCAAAAAAGATGGGTCTGGACCTTGATATCCTGTGCAGTATCGTAAATGAAAGCAGCGGCGGCTCGTGGATATTTAAAAATACAGTACCCAATTCAATCATTCCTGAAAAATTCGATGCGGGCTTCAAGCTGGACCTTATGAAAAAGGATGTAAGCCTGTCGGTCCAGCAGGCCCAAAGGGATAACCTCTCGCTGCCCGGACTGGCACTGATCCATCAGATATACCAGGCAGTGAGCAACCAGGGAAATGGAGATAAAACTTACTCTTATGTAAGTAAGTGGGTTGAAAGCTTGAACAAGCCGGAACAGAAATGATACAGAGTCATGATGACCTCCAATATAACATCATTATTTATGGGCAAGTGGGAAGGCTTTTCCTGCTTGCTTTTACTTTGATGTAAGTTTATGGTAAAGTATGGATAAGGGAGGGGAATAAATATATGGCACTTTCTGGTTCTAAAATGTATATGGATCTTGAAAAAGCAAGAGAATTGTGTACGGGGATATTAGTTTGTTCGGGAGTTCCGGAGGCTGATGCTTCAACGGTGGTGGACAACCTCATACAGGGCGACCTGCGTGGATTGGGCTCCCATGGGATATCCCGGTTGTATGCCTATACCGAACGTATAAAGGATGGGTACACAAATGCGAAGCCTGATATAAGGGTGGTGAATGAAAGCCCGGCCACCCTGTTGATTGACGGTGATAACGGCCTTGGAGCTGTTATAGGGACAAAAGCAATGGATTTGTGTATAGAAAAGGCCAAAATCAGCGGTATGGCTTCATGTGCAGTCAGAAACGGAAACCATTACGGTATTGCAGCCTATTATGCAATGAAAGCACTACCCCATGACATGATTGGAATAGCCCTTACAAACGCTGCATCAACGATGGCTCCCTGGGGTAGCATAACGCCCTATTTCGGAACAAATCCTTTCTGCTTTGCAATACCGGCGGAAAAACGCCGGCCAATAGTGCTGGATTGTGCTACCAGTGTTGTAGCGAGAGGGAAAATAATCCTGGCGGGAATTGAGAACAAGTCCATTCCGGAGGGCTGGGCGATTGACAAGTCCGGCCGGCCAACAACAAATACCTCCGATGCGCTGAAAGGCTCCGTGCTGCCTTTCGGAGGCTACAAGGGATCCGGTATTGCAATGGTGATAGATATCCTTTGCGCAATGCTGAGCGGCGCTACATTCGGAACGCATGTGGGAGACTTCTACAACAACTCCCAAAAGATGCAAAATCTCGGCTTCTATTTCTCCGCCATAAGTATTAAAAGCTTTTTAAGCCCTGCTGATTTCAAAGCAGGGATTGATCAGATGATTGATGAAATCAAGGGCAGTGAAAAGGCATACGGCGTTGAAGAAATATTTGTTCCGGGGGAGATAGAATTCAACAATGAGGCGGTAAACCGCAAGCGGGGAATAGAAATAGGCCCTGGAGTATTAAAGGATTTGAACACTTTAAGGCAGCGGTATGGAATCAATATCAATCCTGAAGACTATGTGAAAGAAGGTTAAATCCTGGTATCAGACTTTGGCAATTGTAAAGTGTCCGGTAAACAAATCGTCGGCTTCTGCAGAGTGCAGGAGCCTTTTCCATCTGGCATGAAAGATATGAATATAAATACCATAATGTAAAAAAATGGAGCATTTCCTAAACTGGTGCCATTTCACATAATTTATTTCTAGAAATAAATTATGCTTTCGGCAGGTTTTATAGGATGTGCTTTCCAACATTTTCTAAAACTAGAAATATGTTATGTTGAAAAGCACCGGCAGCCAAATTGACTGTGAGTTTTTTAGGGGTTATAATAATAGCGTACTTCTAAAGATATATCTGCACGGGCTTATGATTTTCTTCAGCTTCCTGTGCAATCCGGGCAGTCAGATTTCCTACACATCAGCTGATCCTTACAGGAGGGCATTAATGTACAAGCTGTTATTGGTTGACGATGAAGAAGATGTCAGGGAAGGCGTTTTCCAGGAGATAGACTGGAATAAATGCGGTTTTGAAGTTGTGGGAAAAGCGGAAAACGGCAAGGAAGCTCTTGATCTGGTGGAAAGGATGCCTCCCGATGTAGTTGTAACCGATATTAAAATGCCTTTCATGGATGGTCTTAAGCTTTCGGAGCTGGTTAAAGAAAAATTTCCTACTACAAAAATAATTATACTTTCAGGCTTTGATGAGTTTGAATATGCTCACAAAGCTGTGAAGCTGCATATCGATGAGTATGTCCTGAAGCCTTTTTCTTCACAGGAACTGGCAGAGGTACTGGTTAAGGTCAAATCCAAGATTGATGAAGAGATAGCCGAAAAGGAAAACATAACCACATTAAAGGAGCATTACAGAAGAAGTCTGCCTGTTTTAAAGGAAGCCTTTTTGACATCCTTAATAACCAGGAAACAGTTACAAAAGGAAGTCTTTGAAAGATGCAGGAATTATGGCATAGATCTGAATGGAAATGGATTTGTTACAGGTGTATTGAGTGTTGATTCTGCGTACAGCAACTTAAGCAGTACGGAGGCAAGTGAAAAGGAAGATGTGGATTACAGTGCTTCAAGCCTGCTTGTTGATAAGGAGCTGACTTTGTTTGCCGTCCTGAATATCGCGGAAGAAATCGTAGAAAAGCATAAGCTGGGACTTGTATTCCTTTATAACGGTTATGTGGTTGTCATAGCTTCAAGTCCTCAAAAGGAGAATGCATTGGTTTTGGGCAATGTGCTTCCGGCGTTTGAAGAAATCCGTCTGAGTATTGAGAAGTTCCTCCGGATTACCATAACAACAGGTATTGGAACGGTTGTCACTGATGTTACACAACTGAGCTACTCTTTTGAAGACGCTGTTTCCGCTCTTGACTACAGGCTGATTCACGGGAGTAACAGAATTATCTGTATAGATGATGTGGAAAACAGGTTTATGGAAAAGCTGCGTTTTGACGAAATGAAGGAGCACAAGCTTATCCAGTGCCTTAAGATGGGAACCACTGAGGAAATCAAGGAAACTGTTGAAAGCCTTTTTGAAGAACTGCTCGATAACAATATTTCCTTAAAGGATTATCAGGTGTATTTGCTTGAGATTCTGACATGCATCCTGAAAGCGGCATCCAATACGGATATTGATATGGATGAGGTTTTCGGAGCCAATTATAACCTTCTTTCCGATATTTACAGGTTCAATAACCTGAATGAAGCTAAAAGCCGGATAACCGACAGGTGTATCCTGGTTATGAAGTGTATTGCCACTGACAGGCAGAGCACCGTCAAAGACCTGGTAGAAAAGGCAAGGGAATATACGAGGAAACATTTCCGTGAAAGCGATATTTCCATTAACAAGGTATGCGGCTTTTTGCATATAAGCACCGGATATTTCAGCAGCCTTTTCAAAAAGGAGACCGGAATGACATTTGTAAATTATCTGGTCCATATAAGGATGGAGGCTGCAAAAGAGCTGTTGAGGACGACAGACCTGAAAGCCTTTGAAATTGCGGAAAGGGTTGGATATTCCGAAGCCAACTACTTTAGCTACAGCTTTAAAAAGAATTTTGGGATTTCCCCGTCAGATTACAGGAACAGCTTTTGAGTTATTGTTCTTATCAGAGGAGTTGATGCTGTGAAGGGAAAAAGTATCGGAAACTTAAAAAACTCATTTTTGATGCTGGCCAATTCTCCAAAATTCAACAGCATTCAATTCATCATCTCTTCGTCCATTGCCCTTATTACTATAGCAGCCATGCTGTTTATAGGTATAATGCTTTATAACAAGACAGCGAGAACGGCAGAACAGAATGCAGCAATAAGTACCAGGCAAATAATTGATCAGGTAAATCTGAACCTGGATTATTACTTAAGAAGCATGATGGAAATTTCTGATGCCATAAGAGATATTGTATACAATGAGGATGTGTCGGGCAAGGAACTGGTGGATCAGATGAATGTTATCATGAATACCAGAAAGGATATAGTCACTCTGGCCATTTTCTCAAATAAGGGCGAGCTTATTACAGGAGTCCCTTTATACCGGACAAAGGCAAAAATCAATATACCGGGACAGGATTGGTTCAAGGCTCCCGTAGAAGAACCGGCAAACCTGTTTTTTTCATCCCCTCATGTCCAGAATATCTTTGAGAGTCAGCACAGTTGGGTCGTATCGCTTAGCAGGGAAATCACCTTCAACAGCCATGGGCAGAAGGTACAGGGTGTCCTGCTGGTGGACATGAACTTCAGTGCGATAAACCAGCTGTGTGAAAGGGCCAGGCTTGGAAAAAAAGGTTATATATATATTGTGGATTCGAAGGGGAATATCGTTTACCATCCCCAGCAGCAATTGATAAATATCGGTCTGAAGTCTGAAAATATAGATGAAGTGATGACGCATATCTTTGGAAGGTATTTTGACAATTCAAACGGAGAAAACAAGCTTATTACCATAGATACAGTGAATTACTGCAGGTGGAGGATCGTAGGGGTTGCCTTTACCGATGAGATAGTGACCACCAGGAAAGAAGTAGGCAACTTTGTAGGCTGGACCCTGGTTTTCGGCATTTTTTTCGTTATTTTTATTTCCGCCTTCATCTCCGCCAAGATATCCCAACCGATCAAAAGGCTTGAGAAATCAATGAAGATGGTGGAGGAGGGAGATCTGGACATCAATATGGACATAAGAGGCGGCACAGAGGTGGCTCAGCTGTCGAGGGCCTTCAATCTCATGGTGGCCAGGATAAAATATCTCATGAGTCAAATAGTGATGGAGCAGGAAGCCAAGAGAAAAGGTGAA
>CALMWN010000208.1 GCA_937873555.1 uncultured Clostridia bacterium | reverse complement strand
ACTTTGTTCCTCTTCCCACTGTAATTCAGCCATTTTCCAATCAGGGCCTCGCTAGCACCTTTTCCACCCGGCAGCCATTCAGCATACACCCGGGCTGTGTCAATGCAGTTCCCTCCTGCTTCAACAAAAGTGTCCAGCAGTTTAAATGCAGTATCTTCCGCTACAGTGGTTCCAAAATAATCAGTCCCGATAACCATTTTAGAAATTTTGAGATAACCCTCTGCCGATCTTATGTTAAAATATTTCATACTATATCCCCTTTTACAGTAAATTATTTCTTCATAATAAAGCAACCTCCATTTTAGATTATATTACATATCTTTACAGATTGTCCAATCTAATTTGGGGTCCGTTACAACTATTTCTCTACATTCTCATGCCTGATGTAATTTTATATTATACATAAAAGCATAAACTTACCGTTCACAAAAACAGCAATTAATACGAAAGTTGTACTTACCCGATTTTACATTTACAGCATAAAATATAATTTCCTTATAATTATTTTGGGACAACAAAACAAACGGGGCTTCTACTGATGGTGTTCTATCATAAAAATGAAAATCAACATAAAAAGGTTCTTCTTTATCATTACTGTCTTCTTTTTCACTAACATTACATTCCGGTTTATTATAAACATATACTACTTTTGTATCAATTGGTGACTTAATGTCATCTCGGGAAAACTCAGAGACATCAAGTCCCTTCGTATTTAGTCAGATTTTGTTAAAGTAAAATGACTCAAAAAAAAACCGTTTAATCTTAATAAGCATTAAACGGTTTTTATTACCCTTACTTCTGTTCATTCCAATGCGCTGAGGAATTCCTTATGGTTCATGACCTTGCCTATTTTGGGGAAAATAATCTTTTCCGCATAATCCTGTTCGTACTGAGTGTCTGTTGCAGTGCAGTCGCCTATTGCTATTACCCTATATCCCTTGTCATAGGCTGAACGCGCGCTTGACTCAACGCACCAGTTGGTATGGAAGCCTGTAAAAGCAACATACTCTATTTCATTAGCCCTGAGCAAATAATCCAGAGCTGTTGAATGGAATGCATCAAGGGTCTTTTTGCCCTCAATCACTATATCACCCTTCTGAGGCGTAAGCTCAGGGATGATTTCCGGTCCGGGTGTTCCCTTCAGCCAGGCACCTGTACCCCAATCAGCCTTCATATCGATTTCGATTCCTCTTAAGCCCTCATAACCAGGGCCACCTTTTTTCAGCTCCGGAAAGCCTTCCTCAAAGCCGTGAAAAGGCACATAAAAAATTTTCGCTACCTTTCCCCGTGCATTATCCAAAAGGCTTTTCAGATTTGCAATAACATTTCTTTCTGCAAGCTGCTCCTTGATGTAGGCATACATGGTTCCACCTTCGGACAGAAAGTCATTTTGCGGTTCAATAAGAACAATTGCAGTCTTTTTAGCTGGTAGTTTCATTTTTACATTCTCCTTTTCTATTTTTTTATTATCCATACAAGCATCTCGCCAAAGCCCCTGTTACCCCACAGATAATATGGAACTGCTTTAACCGGGACAGCTGTCAATTTGCTTGTCTCCTGCCTGTACAATTCATCCGGCCAATTACTTTCGTCGCGTCTCATTCCGATAAACTCCAACACGACGGCATCCCCCGACAGATTTTCTATGCCCTTCGTCTCTCTGAATTCACAATTTTCAGGAATGGCAATATCATTTATACCTTTTCCGTTGTCGGCCTCCTCTAAGCAATATACTATCGGTCCGCGCTGCAGGGCTATACGTCCGCTATTTTCACGAACCCTCGGATTGGCCTCCAACTGCATTACCGGCATGGAAAGATTAAGCTCTATAACATCCTTGTTTTTCCAGACCCTTTTTAATATGCAATAGCCTTTTTTAATATTATAGACGGCAGTCTCACCATTTACACTAACAGACCATTTTCTACACCAACCGGGTATTCTGAGGCCTATGCTGAATTCATTTCCAGTGTCACAAGTCAGTGAAATGCTAACTTTGCCGTCCCACGGGTATTCTGTAGCAACCGAAAGACTTGCTGTTGTGCCGCCGATATTGAATGTGGTATGGCTTGCTGTATACAGATGCATATATACACAGTTCTCACCAGTTGAATAGATATAGCCGCCAAGAGAACCAATCAGCCTGGAAACATTGGGCGGGCAACATGCTACATCAAACCATTCCTGCCTTTGAGCCCTCATTTTATCGATGACGGCAGCACTGGAATGCTCAAACCTTTCAGGAAAAACCGACAGGTAATTTGCATAAAAGAATTTATCACCTTCATGTGAAATACTGCTCAGTACGGTATTGTACAATGTCTGTTCCAAAATATCGGCATACATTCCGTCGCCTTCGAATTGAAGCATCCTGTGTGCCCACATTACAAGCGCAGCCGATGCACAGGACTCATTGTATGTATACTCGTTAGGCAGATCATAGGCAAATGTAAATCTCTCTCCATCCGATGATGGTCCAATGCCACCCGTAATATAATATTGAGTTTTGGTCAAAGCCTCCCAAATAGTGCAGCAGGCATTATAAAGGCTTTCATCATCATACTCTGCTGCAATATCCGCCATTCCGCTGTAAAGATACATTGCCCTTACCGCGTGTCCCACTGGTTCAGTGTGCTCGCAAACAGGCTTGTGAGCCTGATATTCTGCATAGGGTCCCCGGCTTTTCAGATAATACTTAAGATGCCTTTTCTGATTTGCGGTTTTTTCGGTATCAACACCTCTTGCCAGTGATTCCAGTTCAAAAAAGTATGGCTGCCTTCCACGTTCATCTATGAAATACTTGCTGAGTTGAAGGTATTTTTCATTGCCGGTAGCCTTATAAAGCCGGACCAGGGCGAGCTCGACTTCAGGATGTCCGCAGTAGCCCCTTGTTTTTCCTTCTTCCCTGCCGAATCTTTCATAAATGTGGTCTGCATACCTGCACATTATTTCAAGCATCCTTCTCTTCCCGGTAGCCTCATAGTATGCTACAGCACCTTCAATCAGATGACCTGCACAATACAGTTCATGCATATAATAAAGATTGGTCCATCTGTTTTCGATCTCACAGGTCCTGAAGTAGGTATTCAGATATCCGTCAGGATACTGTTCTCTTTCCAAAAGGTCTACTATCTTATCCACTTCCTTTTCCAATTCCTCATCAGGATTTGTTATCAAGGTATAGGATATCGCTTCAATCATTTTTCCGATATCGGAATCCCAGAAAGGATGGGGCCTGTTTGGCTCTCCTTCCTTCCATTTACACAATAACGACTCAACTCTTCCGGTTTCTACGGATTTTCTGTAAATCAGCGGGACAGTCACCTGTGCATTCAACTGCTGCCTTTCCTTGAGCAGTCCTGCGGTTAGTGTTACATTTTTTATATCTATAGGTGAAAAGCTTTTTTTCAACAATATCACTCCTTAAGCTAATTGATAATTTCATTATCCCTTCAGGCCTGTTGTTGCAATTCCTTCTATAAAGTACCTTTGACCTATGAAGAATAGAATCAGCACAGGAACTATTGCCGTTAAAGAGGCAACCATAAGCAGATTCCATTGTGAATTGAACATGCCAATAAAGGTTCTCAGTCCCAATTGTATAGTGTATTTTTTCTCGCTGCTCAGATATATCAGCGGATTAATAAAATCATTCCAGGTATTGAGGAAGGTGAAGAGTCCTACACATATCAACGCCGGTTTTGACAGCGGCAGTATGATTTTTGTGAAGATGACAAAGTGTCCTGCACCATCCACATAGGCTGCTTCGTCAAGCTCCCTGGGTACTGACCGGAAGAACTGCCTCAGCAGAAATATATTGAACATTCCACCCCCGAAAATGCTTGCTGTACCCATTCCGAACCATGAAGGCAATGTGAGCGGAACAAATGTGTTGGTGAGGCCAAGTTTTGTCCACATGATAAAGTTTGGAATCAAAGTTGCAAAATACGGAAGCATTATGCTAGACATCAGTATATAAAAAACTGTATCCCTGAATTTCCATTGAATCCTTGAAAAGCCATATGCGCTTATCGAGCATGATACCATTATGCCTGCAACGCATGTAATTACTATAAAGGTTGTGTTTTTAAAATAGCTGGTAAAAGGAAGGGCAGTAAGCGCTTTTGAGAAGTTCTTCCACTCTATTGGGTCAGGAAAAACCACAGGCGGATATGCAAATATCTGGCTCATATTCATCAGGGCACTCCTGATTATCCAATAAAACGGAATAAGCCATATCAAAGCCAATCCCCATACAACTACACTGTAAACAATATTTTTAGTCTTTGAAATCATATCATTCATCTCCGTATACTACCCAATATTTAGACGACCAGAACAACAATGCCGAAATTATGACAATCATTAGAAACAGTATCCAACCTAAGGCTGTAGCTTTTCCTATTTCCTGAAATTCAAACGCCACCCTGTAAAGGTAATATACAAGAAAATTTGTAGCGTTGTTAGGTCCTCCCTGAGTCATTATATAAGCCTGCAGAAACGCCTGCATACTGGAAATCAGAAACATGATCATATTGAAGAATATTGTGGGAGTCAGAAGCGGGAGTGTGACATGGCGGAATTTTGTGAAAACACCGCCTCCGTCAACATATATCGATTCATACAATTGTCTGGGTATGCCTTGAAGTCCAGCCAGAAAAACAACCATGATATTCCCGCTGCCCCAGGCTGTCATAAGCAGCAAGGACGGCAGCACTGCGTTCCCTGCATATATCCACTTGCTCCCGGGAAGGTTAAAAGCCCTCAAAATTGCATTGAACAGTCCGAAATCGGGGCTCATCATCCACATGAATATCATTGCTGTAGCTATAATAGGTACTATTGTAGGAATATAAAACGCCACTCTTAGAAAAGGCAACCCTCTCAAATTCCTGCTGTTCAATATTAAAGCAATCAGGAACGCTGTTCCGATACACACAGGGACATTCATTAAAACAAACAGCAATGTCACCTTTAATGAATTATAAAAAAATTGATCACGGCCCGAAAAGAGTTCTGAGTAATTTCCAAACCCGATAAATTCTGTTGGCCTTATAATCGAGTAGTTTGTAAAACTTAATATAAAGCTGGTAATCATGGGGCCTGCTGAAAATGCAAGGAAACCTATTATAGCAGGAAGTGTAAACAATACACCCATGATTGTTTCTTTTTTTTGCCTTCGGCGCATTTTTAGCTTCATTCCTGTAGCTGTCATTTTTATTCCTCCAGAGTGAGTTCATGCCAATTTGCGGTAATGCCATATTTGGTACAAGGCGGCAGGCCCATGATGGTTTTGCTCTGTCGCCTTGTATTAAGCCTTTGGTCCTATTTTGTGTACTTGCCTTCGATCAGTTTGTTGACCTCCGGCTCGATTTTCTTCATAGCCTGCTCTGCAGTCTCCTGTCCAAGGTATATCCTTTCCAATGCCGGCTGGACAATAGCATCAATCTTTGGAAAGTTTTTAACGTAGGAGGACGGATGCTGTTTAAGGTTTGTAAGCGCGGGCTTCAAAATTGCGTCCACATACCCCTGGGGATGAGCCGGATTGTTGACTGCCCATTGGTTAACCAGATTTTGATCAGTGTAATACTTCTTCATTAGTGGCATCCATAAGCCATTCTTATGCACGTCAATAGAGTTTGCCGGATCGCAAATCCATTTCCAGAACTGATATGCTTCCTTAGGGTATTTGGTAGACTTGAATATACCTATGGTTCCCCAGCCAGGTGATGTAACGTATTTACCCATATTCGGAAGCACTCCGACACCATAATCAATACCACTCTGTGCCAGATCCAGAAGTACCCACTGACCTATCATGATTATTGCAGCCTGCCTTGTTGTAAGGCTTACAGCAGTTGACGGCAAGGATTTTGCTTCAGCAGGTGATGGAGCTACTCCATATTTTGTTATGAGATCGGACATATTCTGAATGACTTTCAGACCTTCAGGCTGAGCGAGTCCAAATTTTTTATCGTCTGTTACATAATCACCACCATTTGATTGAACAAGGGGCATATACGCTCCCTGGTTGAAATCGAAACGAACACCATACTGCTTTATCTTGGTTTTGTCAAAGCCAGCCTGGGTAGCATTCTTACCATTCTGGTCAATGGTCAGCTTTTTGGCGATTTCAACGAATTGATCCCATGTGAGGGCATTTTCCATCTTGGTAGGCAGGTCGGACAAACCAGCATCCTTCAATGCCTGCTTGTTATAGAACAGTCCGTATGCCTCTGTTGCTGTAAACATACCATATGATTTATCTTTATCCCAGTAGAGGAAGAGATCCTCTATAAAATCCTTGCGGCTAATTTCGGTGTCCTTATCAAGCATGTCGAATATGTTGTACAGTTTGTCCTGTTTGGCAAAATCCAGTGCCATAAAATCTCTTACATATCCGATGTCGGGAGCTTCATTTCCCGCTACCATCGCACTCATCTTTGCTTCATAATCTGCCGGAATATGCTGACCCTGCACCTTGATGTTGGGGTATTTTGCTTCAAAAGACGCAATTAATTTTTCCATAGCCGGTTTTTCGAAGGGTCCTCCCCAATATGTGTACTTGAGCGTTACAGGTTGCTTGGTCTGTACAGAGGATGCTTCTTGCTTTTGGCCGCTCTCGGTATTGGCAGCATTTTTCTGAGTGGATCCGCAACCTGAAAGCAATGCTACGAAGGTAAATACCACTGTTAATGCAAATGCCACTAATTTCATCATTTTTTTCACATTCATTACCTCCCAATAACTTTTTTTGTATGATATAATAATAGCATAGGCTATAACGCAATTTATATATGAAATACTTTTGATTATAGTCTTTGTTTTTGATGTTGAAATATTAGCTTCTTTGAGAAATGTTTTCTATACTTGCATGAATTCCTGGGGGTAAAAAATTGAATAAGATAGTTCTAATAGATGATGAGTCCGGTCAACTGGAGATAATGGCAAATATTATACTTGATATGCGACCTCATTTTGAGGTGACGGCCTTCGATAGTTCGATAAAAGCTTTGGAATTCATCCGCAATAACGATATCGACGCAGTTATAAGCGACATCAGAATGCCTGTCATGAACGGACTGGAGCTTTCAGAACAGATAGTAAAAATAAAACCAGAGGTTGTCATCGCAATAATTAGTGCGTACAGTGACTTCGAATATGCTCAAAGAGCTATCGATTTCGGAGTTGCCAGTTATCTGATAAAACCTGTTTCAAACTCCAAAATAACAGAATTGTTAGATAAGATTGAACTTCAGATCACCTTGAAAACTGAAAATCTGAACCGGATAAAAGATTTAAACAATCAACTGGAAAGCTATAAACCGGTCTATATTGAAAAACAGTTAAAATATTGGCTTATGGGGAATGTGGATAGTCAGAACAATGACTTGATAAAATCACTTTTCAAATGGAACCGTTCAGGCCTGGTTGCAGCAAGCAGAGTGCACATATGTCCTGGATCGGACTGCCTGTCCTTTGAACCCTCTCAATTAATTTCATTTTTCAAGGCTCATATAAGGAAGCTGTGTTTAGACAAAGCCTCTGTACTGAGCATTTTGTATGATGAACAGCACATGATTTTTGTCAGTATCCTTGATAGCTGCGAATGCATCTCATTGGATTGGGCACTCAGCAAGCTAACGGAACTCACTACAGATATGAAGACAGAATTTGGCATTGAGATACGGGTGGGAATAAGCGAAATTGCAGATCACGTCATTGACGCTCTTCAAAGCTGCTTCAAACAGGCACTGCTTGCCCTGGACTACTCTTTTCTCATCACTTCACCAGTATGTCTTGCCTACAGCACAGTCAAGAAACTGCCAGCAATTGATGATACTGATTTGTATATACTTGAGAACAAAATCCAGGACAGATTCCGCTCCTTCAGCCTTTCAGGCATAAGAGATCAGCTTTGCATGTTTTGCGACACCTATTCGAACGGAGCCTTTATTGCGTCCTCTTCCATACTTCGCGAGCATTTTCTTCATATTGCATTATCGGCAAAAAAGCATGCCCAATATAATGCAAATGACGATATTGTAGAAAGAATGAACAGCTGCACTTCAATACTTGCGCTCGCAGATGTGCTTTTAAATTACCTGAATGCCCTTATTGAATACCAGCAAAAAAAGAACGATTCAGTAACAAGCGATATTATAGAAAGCATTAAGCTCTATATCAACAATAATTATAAAAATGACATAAGTCTCGAACTTATAGCAGAAAACTTCCACTGATTGAAAACTCCATTGTTCATGGGTTTGAAAACGTTAACTACAAAGGCTTTATCAGGGTTACCGCCTGGATAGAAGGGGACCGGCGTATCTTTACCATAGAAGATAATGGAAAAGGTATTGACGAATACAACATAAATAGAATATTGAGCGATGAGGACAAATCTGTCGGCATCAACAATATCCGCCATCGGATAAAATATGTCTATGGAGATGAGTATGAGATTTCCATACAATCTGAGCCCTTTGTCTCAACAAAAATAACCATTGTGCTGCCGCTGGATAATAAATTACTTGACAATCGGTAGTGTCAATCCATGTCATTGCTATCCGCCTCCATGTTCTCAATATTTAGTTAACTTGAATTATTCTGGGTTTGATACAAAAAAAACAGATTCAACACTGAATTTTGCAGCACCTTGATAATTCCATATGGGTGGGGCAGTTCTCAATTTTTTACATATTTCATTTGAGAAAAAGCCTGTTTTAGCTTTTGAAGCGGCTTTGCCTGATTAAATTGTATCGGGTTTTGAGAAGCGTCCCCGTTTACGTTTGCACAAAAAAAGAGCCCGAGAATAATTCTCTGACTCTTTTTAATCCTGGTGGGCAATGAGGGGCTCGAACCCCCGACTTTCACCACGTCAAGATGACACTCTACCAGCTGAGTTAATTGCCCGACAAAGATTATTATAACTGCATTTATTATTTTCCGCAAGTGTAATTTTATACACCAAACCCGGCATCATTCTCTATCTCTATTTTGCTTGTATCAGAAAATACGGCATACGACGGAATATCCTGAACCAGCTGCTTTATCAAATCGATATAATACTGAATGTCGTCGTTCCCATCCAGGTTCAACGTCAGATGGTTGTCCATGATGTCTATCGTCTTGCGCCCGTGTGAAGTTTTCTTCAGCCAATGGTACCTGAAGCTCCTTATCCAATGTTCGTCAGGACTGAAACCAAGGCTGAAACTTATTGTATGTGAATGCTGCATGAAATTATCTTTTGTAAGCACCGGATTACTTGTGTTCAATATGGACACATGCTTTATCAACATCCCTATCTCCCCCCGGTTATTTTTATAATCTTATTTCCCACGTCCACGATTATATTAAACAGGAAATATATACTGGCCTTTGGGTTATCAGGGACCGGGGTTCACAGGGACTTTGAGAAGCCTAGTGCCATTTCACATAATTTATTTCCAAAAATAAATTATGCTTTCGGCAGGTTTTATCGGATGTGCTTTTTAACATTTTCTAAGATTAGAAATTTGTTATGTTAAAAAGCACTAATAAATGATAAATTAGAATAAGGTTATTAATGCAGTGTTAATATTGATTATTATTGAGTTTTGATTTATCAGGAGGTTATATGCCGGTAATTTTGGTTTTTATTGGCCTTGTCGTAGTTTTTCTTGTCGTGTTCGGAGCAGTGAAGCTTGCCATAAACACATCCGAGGCTACCAGGCTGCTCAATGAAATAAGGGTTTTGCTTATGAAAAATGAGAATGAAAAGGGCGAAAGATAATAAAAAGGGATGGCACCCGGTTCAAACAAACCTCATGCCATCCCGGTAAACGCGGTATTCTTACAGTCTTGCCCAGGCTTCATTCAATACCCTTTTTGCATTTGCCACCACAATGTCGGAATCTTCATCACCTACAGGTTTGACTTCAAAGCTCACGACAGGTGGGTTCTTTGTATTGAGGAAGCCTATGTCGAGCAGAACCTTCAGGAATTTTACCGTTTCCTCTACATCGTTCTCGCTGTTCGGGAAACCGAACCTCGGATGGGCATCACCATATGCCGGCAGGTCAGGGCTCTTCATTACGGCATTGCCCAGATGAGCATGAATTATGTAGTCTTTGACAGGGAGCAGAGATTCTTCCACAGTTTCATGGAGCAGCGGTATATGGCTCAAGTCCACCATCAATCCGAAATTGTCGTATTCCTTCCTGATTTCTTCAGCAAAACGCTTTGCCAGTGCCGCCGGTCCTATGATGCTCTTCTTGTCGATATCATAATCAAAGACTTCCAGCACAACCATCATGCTTCCTTTTTTCTTTGCGTACGCGCATAACTCTTTAGTTGAAGCTACAAGAGCCTGATAAGCCTCTTCCTTTTTTGCCTCCTCATATTTCCCGCTCAAAAATGCAAAACCCTTGGCACCTATTTCATATGCCTCATCAATATCTGCCTTCAACTGGTCAAAGGCCTTTTTCCTTTCTACAGGATCAAGGTGATTTATATTCATACCCTGCGTCAGAAGAGTCGGCTGACCACCATAAGCAACTGTCATATGGGAAGTATCAAGCATTGCCTTGACTTTCTTCCTTACTTCCGCATCCTTTATCCAGGTTACTTCTATCGCCTGGAAATAATCGTCAACGGCAATTTTGCGTATGGTTTCCTCGATCGGCCCGTCACCTTTCATAGTATTCGGGTATGCCATGAAATGGATAAGCCCTACCTTCATATACTTATACATTGATTCATTCATAATTGGTACCTCCGTTCTTATTATTCTATTTAAACAGCTTCCGCCACGGAAAGCCAACCGGGAAAACCGTAAAAATCCCCGTCCCGGAATGGATCATCCATTTTTAAAGCTGTAAAAATCAATATCGCTGATTACATCAAGGTTTAGTATTGAATATATGATTTACCACTATTTTTTAGTTGCTCTGGGTGTTATATTCAAATTTGATTTCATGGTCTCTATGTTTTTTTTCATAGCCCTTGCAGCAGCCTCACAATCCTTCTTCACTATGGCATCAAGGATCTCCCTGTGTTCACTTATTGCCGTCTGCACCTTTTCTTTTGCAAACGTCTTTTTTTCTATAAACCTTGCCAGTTTCATATAATCCTCTATTTCCGAAAGGAACTTTACTATTTTCCCGTTTCCGGAAATAAGGGAAATCTCCCTGTGGAACTTACTGTCCAGTTCATTGCATTCCTTATAATTCTCAACTGAAAGCTCATATTCCGTTTTTTCAAGGATGCTCTTCAATGTCCTGATCTGCTCGCTGTTTATTTTTTCTATGCATTTCTCTATAGCAAGACGTTCAATCACTTCACGTACTTCAAGCAGCCCTATGATCTCTTCAGGCTGGAGTTCTATGAAAAAAAGCCCTTTCCTTGGAATATTCTCAATAAGTCCTTCTGTTGAAAGTTGATTTATGGCTTCACGTACCGGTGTTCTGCTCATGGAAATCTCTTCGGCCAGAAGATCTTCTCTTATCCTGCTGCCCGGTTCAAATTCATGATTCAGAAGTTTGCTTTTGATTATGTTGTATGCACTTTCCCTAAGGCTAAGATGCTTCATATGTATGTGAACCTCATATTTTAGGTTATAAATTATAATTTATAATAGTTCAACACAATTATATACCATTGCCATTATTAGAGCAATAAAAACACAAAATAGATTTGCCCGGCATATGCCGGGCAAATCTATTTTCTTATTTATATTATTGTTGGGCTTGTGCTGTGGGTTTCTTCCCTGCAAAATAGTCCAATATGTTCTGCTTCTGATCTGCTGTAATTTTGCCATCCTTTACCGCATTATCAAGAGCTTTTCCCAATCTGTTTTTCATATTGGGGTTTATAAAGTTCCTTGCGTTCTTTTCGAACTGGCGGGCTCCCCTGTTTGTAAAGAAAGGATACCCGTTTCCATCCCATTTGTTAATCTTATCGGTATACTTTGCTATTGATTCGTCTGCCTTCTGCTGAGTCAGCTTGCCTGCTTCAACCTTTTTGTTTGCTGCAGCTGTAAAATCCTTTATAAGTTTGTCTTTCTTCTGGTCCAGTGTCAAAGCATTGAAATCCTGCAGTTCCTTTACCTTTTTATCTATCCTTGCCGTCTCCTTGTCTGCCTTATCCTTGGAAATCTTGCCGTCATCAAGCCTTTGTTGTATCCTGTCCCTCAATTGCTGAAGCATGGTTAAGGGATCTTTCTTTACACGTGCTTCCGCCTTTGGTTTTGCATCGGCGGATACGGGGTTGGAATCTGCATAAACGGCAATTGCAGCTGAAGCGACCACCAATGCCCCCACGATTATTGCCAAAAGTTTGCGGTTCTTCATAATCTCACCTCCTTCATTGAGCTTATAATTCAAGTATAGACATAGTTTTTGTAAATATTTAGGTCAATTTGTGAACAATATGTTAAGAAAAAAACACCCCATCCCAAATAGAATCGGGTTGAGGTGTTAAGTGCGTCAGGGTTGTTTCCTTTCTGATTAAATTTTCCTTTACAAAGGGTTTTCCTCTTCAGTTCCATACTCAAGATCCACATACATCTGAGCTACAAGTCTTTGCTGCATCAAAGTAATTATACATTTTACAAAAGCCATTACAAATCCCTGAACCAAAATATTTCTTGAAGTATCAACAGACATAATTATAAGCAACACGGGCAGAAAAAGAATCACATTAAAAATGAACATTATTCCGAAAATCCTGCGTTTAAGCCCCTGTGTCAGCTTCCTGCTGGCAGACATCGAGCCGGTAACGCTTTCTCCAAGGTCTATGACATAACAAATACCAAACAGGAACATAACTGCAAAAATTATACCGGGCACCAAAAACAGTATAAACCCGACTATTATTATTCCAAAATAAGCTATGAACACTCCTATAACCGGAAATATCCTCCGCAGGATTGATTCGGTACAGCTCCTTAAAGAGTATTCCTTGCCCCTCAAATCCCTTATATACGCTGCCAGATATATTGTGGAAGCAAGATGTATGGCGAAAAGCCCTGCAAGGTTTAAAAATACGTAGCGCATATCGGATTTGCTTGCCGGCAGTGGTATAAAAGCGCTGACAAAGCTCACTACAAGCATAATGGTAAAAATCACCTGGGTGAAGCCTTCATTTTTCAGACTGTAAAATTTTATCGAGTTTAAAATATATATGTTAAAATCCTTTAATTTCTTTTGAGACTGGTTATGCTGCTCCGACATATAACCTCCATGTATATAAATAGCGGGTAATAAAAAAGGGTTTTTCAACCCTGAAAAAATAAATCAATATAATATATCTAAAACACATATAGTAGCTTTTGTCAAACTATTTTTCTTATCAATCCACCATAAAACATCAGAAGGTTATCCTTGAATGTATAACTTTCCTCTCCTATTCGTATTCCATGACAAGCGCTTCATATGAGTCAAGGCTTTCCAATTTTATTTGAACATCCCGGCCTTGACATGCCATTGACCATCAGAAAATTTCATAATTTCAACTCTCCTTTGCGAATCTCAGAATTTTGCTTTCCGTTTACCCCAAACTGCACCCCGATGACGGTATTTCTGAGCTTTTGGCCCCGGTTTATTTGCTTGCAGCCTTCTTGATCCTCTTCAACCTCTTCATCACATCATTTCCACCACGGCCAAAGTAATCGTGAAGTATCTTGTACTCGGCATAAAGCTCCCTGTAAGCCTCAACATTCTTTTGTACCGGCTTGTAGCTCTCTTCCTTGACCTTTGCCATATGCTTCGCAGCCTCTGTTATACTGTCATAACCCCCTTTTTCACTGCCTGCAGCCACAGCTGCAAACATGGCGGAACCTAGAGCAACAGTCTGTGTTGATGCGGAAATTCTTATCTCCCTGTTTGTTACGTCGGCATATATCTGCATCATGAATTCATCCTTCTCCGCTATACCCCCGCATGCATACAGCTCTTTAATAGGTACTCCGCTGTTTTCAAAGGTTTCTATGATCATATTTGTGCCATATGCAGTAGCTTCTATAAGAGCTCTGTATATTTCCTCGGGCTTTGTTGTCAAGGTGCAGCCTAACAATACACCTGTAAGGTCAGCATCCACAAGCACCGACCTGTTCCCGTTCCACCAGTCCAATGCTATAAGGCCGGATTCCCCTACCTTCAGGACTTGCGCCTTCTCCCTCAGCAGCCTGTGTATGTTGATATTCCTTGCTCTAGCCTCTTCCATATAGCCGGCAGGTACACAGTTATCAACAAACCATTCAAAGTGGTCGCCCACACAGGATTGACCTGCCTCGTAACCGAAATATCCAGGTATTATGCCATCCTCAACCACACCGCACATTCCGGGCACAATTTTTTCTTCCGTGCCCAATACCATGTGGCAGGATGATGTTCCCATGATTATAAGCATTTTGCCCGGTTCCAGTATCCCAACCGCAGGTACAGCTACATGGGCATCAACATTGGATATAGCTACCGAGGTCCCCGGCAGAAGTCCTGTAAGCTCTGCCATTTTTTCAGTAAGCTCTCCGGCTTTTCCACCTATTGAATATATATCCCTTGAAAGCTTCTGATCTATCACATCTTCCAATCTGTTATCAAGCGACTTGAAAAACTCGTCCGACGGGTAGCCTTCCTTTTTACTCCACATCGCCTTGTAGCCTGCCGTACAGCTGTTTCTTCTTTCATTTCCCGTAAGCATCAGTGCCATCCAGTCGGTTGCCTCCATGAACCTGTCGGCTGCTTCATAAATTTCCGGAGCTTCGTCAAGTATCTGCATTATCTTGGGGAATAACCATTCAGAGGATATTTTGCCCCCGTATCTTTGCAGGAAAGTCTCGCCCAGCCTCTGTGCAGTTTCGTTCAGCTTGTTGGCATGAGGCTGTGCAGCATGATGCTTCCACAGCTTTACATACGCATGGGGATTCGATTTGAAGTTCTCTTTCATGCAAAGCGGTGTTCCATCCTTGTCCACAGGCATCATGGTACAAGCGGTAAAGTCAACAGCCATGCCGATAACATTTGAAGGGTCAACTCCGGATTCCTTCAATACCCTGGGTATGGTATCCCCAAGCACCTCGATATAATCGGCAGGATGCTCAAGTGCCCAGTCGGGTCCCAGTTTTGTCTTCCCGTCAGGCAGGTATTCATCCATTACACCGTGTGTATAATTTTTAACTGCAGTCGCTACTATATTTCCGGTATCCGTCTCAACCAGCACGGCTCTTCCGGATTGGGTTCCGTAGTCGAGTCCCAATGTATATTTCCCTTTGCCCATATCGGCAACCTCCTTTAATAAATAATTATAAAGAAAAGTGAGAGTACTAAAACCTCACTTTTCTTATATATCAATTTTTCATCACCTATTACATCTATTATTTTTTACCGTAAAGAGGTCCGAAACTTGCACACGCCCTGTAGTCGGCACCTTCCGGATCCTTGGTTCCGAAAGCAGCCCAGGTGCTGGGCCTGAATATCCTTTTTTCATCGACGTTATGCATACACACCGGTATTCTCAGCATTGCCGCCAGTGTTATCAAATCCCCACCTATATGTCCATAGCTCACTGCCCCATGGTTCGCACCCCAGTTCGCCATTACCGAATATACATCCTTGAACGGTCCTACCCCGGTCAGCACGGGAACAAACCAGGTAGTCGGCCATGTAGGGTTAGTCCTCTGATCCAGTACTTTATTTATATCTTCCGGGATATCCACAGTATAACCTTCAGCTATTTGAAGCACTGGTCCCAGT
>CALMWN010000207.1 GCA_937873555.1 uncultured Clostridia bacterium | reverse complement strand
GAATAAATTTGTCAATATTGATATACTACTTAAAATTTTTGTTTTATAATGGGATATGACTTGATCTGATGCTGGCAAAGCATTTGAATATATGTATAAGAAGCAGTAAATGAGGGAGGATTGGACTATGAAAAGAAATGATAATTTTAGAAGAGGCAGCCATGGCGGGAGTAACTTTGTGCCATCACAGAAGGGCACTGAAAATAGAAATTCGTCTGAGCATGGTCCCCACAGGGAAAACAGCCAATACAGGAGCTTTAACAGGGACAGGGATAATACAGGCAGGGAAAATACCAGGGATACTTCCAGCAGGGATAATGCCAGGGATGCTTCCAACAAGGAAAATAACTTCAGAGACAGCGCCAGAGATACTCTCAACAGGGAAAACAGCAGCCGCGACAATCCCAGGGAATACCACAACAGAGAGAACGGCAACCGGGATAACGCCTCCAGGCAGAACCATTACAATTCAAATTCACAGGGCCAATCTTCAGCTTCAAGATACAACAGAGTCAAGTCGGATGAAACCGTAGAGGATATAAAAGCCGACATATCCAGGATAGAAAAGGAAATCGAGCTGGAGATAAAGGAAATCAAGAGCATGAGGCTTGGCATGTAGACGGAGGATAAAAATGATTCTTGTAATGGACGTAGGAAACACAAACATAGTACTGGGGGTTTATGAGGGGAAAGGACTGCTTCACCACTGGAGAATGGGGACCGACAGGGAAAAAACGTCCGATGAGTTCGGAATGTTTATTATAAATTTCTTTAATTATGAAAAAGTGGACAAGGATAAGATTGAAGCGGTGGTCATAGCTTCGGTCGTACCTCAGATAATGTATTCACTGGAGCATGCCATCCGGAAATACTTTAAGCTTACTCCGATAATTGTGGGACCGGGGATAAAGACCGGCCTTAACATCAAATATGAGAACCCAAGAGAGGTCGGTGCCGACAGGATAGTGAATGCCGTAGCAGCGTATGAACTGTACGGCGGGCCTGTAATTGTAGTGGATTTTGGTACCGCTACAAAGGTTTGCGCAATTTCATCGAAAGGTGAATACCTTGGAGGAGCTATATGCCCTGGAGTCAAGATAGCTGCAGAGGCCTTGTTTCAAAGGGCGGCAAAGCTTCCCCGCATTGAGCTCGTAAAACCCGATAATGTAATAGGCCGCAATACGGTTACCAACCTGCAGTCGGGGATTATTTTCGGGCATGTAGGCCAGGTTGATTATATTGTGAAACGCATAAAGAAGGAAATGAAGGAAGAAGGGGTAAAAGTCATTGCAACAGGCGGGTTGGCAAGGTTAATAGCGAATGAGACGGAGTCAATAGATGAAATAAACGGCTACCTTACACTGCACGGTCTGAGAATCATATACGAAAGAAATAAATCTATGGAGGTGCACTAAAATGTCATTGAAAGAAGAAGCACTGAGGTTGCATAAGGAATGGAAGGGTAAAATCGGAGTCATAAGCAATGCTCCCGTCAAAAACAAAGAAGATCTTTCCATTGCCTATACCCCGGGTGTTGCAGAACCATGTCTTGCCATAAGTAAAGATGTCAATCTTTCTTATACATATACAAGGAGATGGAACCTTGTAGCGGTTGTTACCGACGGATCAGCCGTACTTGGACTCGGAGACATCGGGCCAGAGGCCGGAATGCCTGTTATGGAAGGAAAGTGTGTCCTTTTCAAAACCTTTGGGGATGTAGATGCGTTCCCGCTATGCATAAGGTCAAAAAATGTGGATGAAATCGTAAATACTGTAAGATTGCTGGCAGGAAGCTTCGGAGGTGTAAACCTGGAAGATATAGCAGCGCCAAGGTGCTTTGAAATTGAAAGAAGACTTAAGGAAGTATGCGATATTCCGATATTCCATGATGACCAGCATGGTACTGCAGTTGTAACACTGGCTGCAATGATCAATGCACTGAAGATAGTCAGGAAGGACATCAAGAAAATATCTGTGGTTGTTAACGGTTCAGGTGCTGCCGGCATAGCTGTTACAAAGCTTTTGATGAGCATGGGCTTAAAGAGCGTGATACTTTGCGACACCAAAGGTGCCATTTATGAAGGAAGGGACAATCTTAACGCAGAAAAGGCTGAAATGGCAAAGATATCGAACCTTGACAGGAAGAAAGGAACTTTGAAGGATGTGCTGGTTGGTGCTGATGTATTTATCGGAGTTTCTGCACCGGGAACGTTGACAAAGGATATGGTCAAAAGCATGGCAAAGGACGCTGTCATATTTGCCATGGCAAATCCGGTTCCGGAAATCATGCCGGATGAGGCTAAGGAAGCCGGCGTAAGGGTTATGGGAACAGGACGCTCCGACTATGCAAACCAGATTAACAATGTGCTTGCATTCCCTGGTATTTTCAGGGGTGCTCTGGATGTGCGTGCCAGCGACATTAATGATGAGATGAAGATTGCGGCTGCAGAAGCAATAGCTTCGCTCGTAGCTGATAATGAACTGAATGAAGAATACATACTGCCGGCGGCTTTTGATCCCAGAGTTGGTAAAGCTGTTGCAGCCGCGGTTGCAAAAGCTGCAAGGGATTCAGGAGTGGCAAGGATATAGCTGAATACATGCAAACCGGGAGGGGCGTTATGCCTCTCCTTTTTGGCGTAATGCATATTTTCATCCGGGGGAGGGATTCTCATGAATAATTGGAATATCCCTGTTTATAATGCCATAAAAAAATACTCTCTTTCCAATCCGACACCCTTCCACATGCCGGGACACAAGCTGGGGAAGGGGATACCTGCAGAGTTCCTCGGCAACCCCTCCCTGATTGATCTGACTGAAATACCGGGTACGGATAACCTGCACTATCCTTCAGGGGCGATAAAAGAGGCTCAGGAGCTTGCTGCAGCTGCCTTCGGAGCAGACAGGACTTTTTTCCTTGTGAACGGCTCCACCTGCGGTATTCATGCTATGATAATGACGATATGCAATCCCGGTGATAAAATCATTGTGGGCAGGGACTGCCACAGGTCGGTTATAGGCGGCATGATACTTGCAGGAGCCAGTCCCGTATATATAAAACCTGATTATGATACCCGTTTCGGCATATCCACGGTTATTACACCACAGAAGATTGAAAAAGCCCTGTCTGAGAATCCTGATGCGGCAGGAGTACTTATCACACGGCCAAATTATTATGGAATCTGTTCAGATATAGAAGCTATTGCCGGGATAGTGCATTCTTACGGTAAAATACTTGCAGTGGATGAAGCCCACGGAGCTCATCTGAAATTCAGCCCGCTTCTGCCGCCATCCGCCATGGAAGCAGGTGCGGACATGTGTGTCCAGAGTGCACATAAGACATTGCCCGCATTTACGCAAGGGGCATATCTGCATGTAAAAACCGGGAGGGTGAATGTAGAAAGATTGAAGTTCAATTTAAGCCTGATTCAGACCTCAAGTCCTTCATATGTCATAATGGCGTTCCTGGATATTGCCCGCGCCATAATGGAAAATCAGGGGCAGGAGCTTCTGGAACGGCTTTTGGAAAATGTCCGCAGGTTTGATGAACAGCTGAAAGCATCGGATGGATTGATCACATTGTCCACTGCAGGTGAAAATGACTTCAGGCAGGATTCCTCAAGGCTTGTAATAAACGTGAGGAAAACCGGTAAGACAGGTTATGGGGTGGAAAAGGTATTGCGGGAGAAGTACAATATACAGGTGGAAATGTCGGACTTACATAATATTGTCTGTATAACAACAGCAGCTGACAGGGCCCAGGACTTTGAATACTTAAGCAGGGCACTATTGGAGACTGTACGTGGTAATTCTGATATCCCCGGATCTTATGATTCATATGTATGCGATTTACCAATACCGCATCAGAAAATAGAATTAGCCGGCATAATGAGGCATGAAGGTGAAAAGGTGAGAATATCAAATGCAGCAGGCCGAACCAGTCTCGCCATGGTAACACCTTATCCTCCCGGAATTCCGGTAATATGCCCCGGAGAAGTTGTCATGGCTGAAACAATCGAATATCTGGCAAGGGTTATGGTCTCCGGAGGTATTGTAAACGGAATTGAGGCCAACGGGGAAATAACCGTTGCGAAATAGCTCCCTATCTATCTTCCCCTCACATCAAGGGGAAGAAAAAGCAGGACCCTGCAGGAATCCAAAATGAAAAGAGAGAAACATGACTTATATTTGCCAAAAATATAATAATAATATGATATAATAATATTACTTCATAAATAGCGGGGATTGATATGGACAAGGGTTTATTTATTACAATCGAAGGTACTGACGGCTCCGGTAAAACTACCCAAATAAAATTAATGGAAAGCTTTCTTAAGGGTAAGGGCTGTGAAGTTGTGCTGACACGCGAGCCGGGTGGGACTGTCATCAGTGAGAAGATAAGGGCATTGATACTTGACCCTGCCGGTACGGAGATGGGAAGTGTGACCGAGATGCTGCTGTACGCTTCCGCCAGAGCCCAACTTGTTGCAGAAGTCATAAAGCCTGCGGTTCTCTGCGGTAAAATTGTAATATGTGACCGTTTTGTCGATTCCAGCTATGTATACCAGGGTTTTGGACGTGGTATGGACCTTAAGGTCATAGCCGATATAAACAGGGTAGCTCTGGACGGAATAGCACCCGATGTTACATTCTTCTTTGACGTCAGTCCTGAAATAGCCTTAAAAAGGCGTACTGCAGCAACAGGCACCGACAGGATAGAGAATGAGAAAATGGATTTTCATATGAGAGTATATGCGGGGTACAAGAAATTGGTGCTGATGTATCCTGAAAGAATAAAAGCCATAGATGGCAGCAGATCCGTGGAGGAAGTCTTCAAGCAAGTGGCCGGGCATCTGGAGTTACTTGTTGAATAAAATCAAAACAAACATGTTTAATATATAAACCGTTGACTACCAAAGGCAATGAACTTTTAAAGGAGGAGGCTGTCAAAATGAAACTTGTTTTTGCTATTGTGCATGATGAAGACGGTCATAAGGTAATGGATGAATTGAACAAGAGCGGCTTTAGCGTTACCAAGCTGTGTTCTTCAGGCGGATTTCTCAAGGCTGGCAATACTACGCTTCTGGTAGGCGTGGAAGAGGATAAGCTTGACATGGTGATAGGAATAATCGAAAAGAAATCCAAAAGCAGAAAACAGGTGCTGAGTTCAACAATGTCTCCCAACGGCATGGGAGGAGTTTTCATGCCGTATCCTGTAGAAGTGGTCGTAGGTGGTGCAACAATTTTTGTGCTGGATGTGGAGCGGTTTGAAAAAGTTTAGTGCTTTTAACATAACAAATTTCTATTTTTTGAAATGTTAAAAGCACATCCGATAAAACTCGCCGAAAGCATAATTTATTTTTGGAAATAAATTATGTGAAATGGCATTAGGGTTCATACTCTGTTATCGAGGTGGTACTGATGAAGGTGAGGGATACACTCAATAATCCCTCAGGTATGCTTGGTGTTGTAGGGAAAGATGAGAGGAAGGTATCTGACAGCAGGGAAACCAGTTTTCAAAACCAGCTGAAACGTGTTGAGGCGCAGAACTTTGAACAAAGAATCAATGAAATGATAGGCAAAATCATGGAGCAGGGTGAAAAACTCAGCAAAAAGGCTGATATCAGAGAACTGAAAATCTACAAGAAACTGATTTCCGAGTTTATAGAGGAGGCTGTCAGCAACTCACACAAGTTTTCAAAAAAGAGTTCTCTGGATAGGCGCGGGAGACATAAGATTTATGCCCTCATAAGGAAAGTCAATGAAGAGCTGGATTCATTGACAAATGAGATTTTGAGCAACGAAAGGGACAATATCAGAATACTGCAAAAGTTGGATGATATTCGTGGACTGATCCTTGATCTGGAATTGTAATAATGCTTATAACATATCTCCATCATGGTTTACAGGAGTTGAGGTGCAATTAATTTTAACACTATGGTTGGTCAAAAAGAAATAGTTGCCGCTCTAAAAGGCCTTGTAGATAATGATAGGGTAGCGCATGCCTACATATTCAGCGGCCCGAAAGGCATAGGAAAAAGAACTGCGGCCGGAATATTCTCTTCTCTTCTTTTATGTGAAAACCCCACCCGGGGTGAGGCATGCGGAAGCTGTATGCCTTGCAATCTTTTGTCAGCAGGCTCCAATCCTGATTTTTACGTGATAGATACAGAAAATTCAAGTATAAGTGTGGATGAAATAAGGAAGCTCCAGGAGGATACCATTGTCAGGCCCATGTATTCCAGATACAAGGTATACCTTATCGCTGAAGCGGATAAAATGACCGTACAGGCCCAGAACTGCCTGCTCAAAACGCTTGAAGAACCACATGAGTATGTGGTGATAATACTCACCGTCAGCAACTTCAGTTCCCTGCTAGAGACCATCCGTTCCAGAACGGTGAGGTACAGCTTCAGGAAGAACACTCCACAGGAAGTGAAAGCATTTCTTGAAGCAAGGTATGGTGGAGGCTTAAGGAGTATTGATTTTGTCACCTCATATTCGGATGGGAATGTAGGTGCTGCAATAGAAATGATCAACTCGGAAGAATTCTTCAACTTGAGGGAAAAGGCAGTGGAATTGGCTTTCAGACTCAAAGATGCAAGGCTGCTTGATGTATTTGATGCATATCATTTTTTTGAAGAAGGCAAAGGCAGTATTGATATGATACTGGACATCATGCTTTTGCTTTACAGGGACCTGCTGATTGCGAAAAAAGCTCAGAAAGAAAATATATTGATTAATTCCGACAAAAAGGATATCATATTAAATAATGCCGGGCAATTTTCAACGGCGAAGCTTATAAAAAATATCGAAATTATTGAATACACAAGGAAGAATATTAAACAAAACGCAAATTATCAACTTTCAATAGAAGTAATGCTTATGAAACTGCAGGAGGCAGAAGATTGATGGTAAAGGTGGTTGGGGTAAGGTTCAAAAAGGCCGGAAAGATATACTACTTCGATCCGGATGAGTTGATTATAGACTTGGACGCAAATGTAATTGTCGAAACAGCCAGAGGAATAGAATTCGGTAAGATTGTAGTGCCTAACAGGGAAGTGCCTGAAGAGGAAATAGTGGCTCCTCTCAAGAAAGTCATCAGAATTGCAAATGCGGAGGATGAAAAGCACGCCGCCGAGAATGAGAAAAAAGAACAGGAAGCTTTTGAGATCTGCTTGAAAAAGATCAAGGATCATAAACTCGGCATGAAGCTTATAGATATTGAGTTTACCTTTGACAACAATAAAATACTTTTTTATTTTACAGCCGACGGAAGGGTGGACTTCAGAGAGCTTGTAAAGGATCTCGCGGCAGTATTTAAAACGAGAATAGAATTAAGGCAGATAGGTGTCAGGGATGAAACAAAAATGATGGGCGGTATAGGCATATGCGGACGTATTCTTTGCTGCAAGTCATTTTTGGGTGAATTCCAGCCTGTGTCCATAAAAATGGCCAAGGAACAGGGACTGTCATTGAACCCGACAAAAATATCCGGTGCCTGCGGAAGGCTTATGTGCTGCCTGAAATACGAGCAGGAAGCCTACGAAGAGATTTTGGGCAGAGTTCCAAAGGTAGGAGCAATTGTGGACACTCCGTCAGGGCAGGGTGTTGTTATGGAGTTGAGCCTGCTTAAGGAAATTGTAAAGGTCAAGCTTGACAAGGGGAATGAAACAGATCTTAAGGTGTTCAAGTCCGATGAGGTAAAAGTTATAAAGGATGTTGCCGGGGATGATGCGGTCGATATTGACCTGGAGGCCCTAAAACAGTTGGAAGATTAATGTAAAAAAGATGACGAAAAAAAGGTTTTCATTTTACACCTTTGGTGGTAAAATATAGACGTTGATTTTGAAGCTACGTGTAAATATACAGCAGCTCGAATTGAAGCCTTAATAAGGAGGTGTTTCTAATGGCTTATTTTATAACAGACGCTTGTATCAGTTGCGGTGCATGTGAGCCGGAATGTCCGGTATCATGTATTTCAGCAGGAGACAGCAAATATGTTATTGATGAGGGTGCTTGCATAGAATGCGGTGCATGTGCAAATGTTTGCCCTGTTGATGCTCCCCAGCCGAAATAATAGTTCTGAAAGATGAATTGAAATAAGGGGTCTGATAAGGACGTTTGTACGGCGTGTTTATCCGACCCCTTATTTGTTTTACAATTATAATATATAATAATAGATGATTATTAAAAGTTTGAGCTATAGTCTCTGCAGGTTGAGTTTTCAAGCTTGCAAGAGTGTAAAGGGTGTTTTGATGGAAGTCAGGCTTAACGAAAATGAAAGAATAGACGATTTGCAGTATAAAGGCTTCAGGCTCATACAGAAAAAAGACGGTTTTTGTTTCGGAGTGGATGCAGTCCTCCTTGCCAACTTTGCCGATATTAAAAAAAATGATGTGGTCCTTGATATAGGAACCGGTACGGGTATAGTTCCGGTACTTTTGGCCGCAAAAACCATGGCCGCAAAGATTGTGGGACTGGAAATCCAACAGGACATTGCCGAGATGGCTTCCAGGAGCATCATCCTGAACTCTCTTGAAGACAGAGTCGAGATAGTATGCGGGGATATTAAAAATGCAGTTCAGCTTTTCGGCCCGTCAAGCTTCAACTCCATAGTGACAAACCCTCCTTATATGAACAAGGGTGGAGGCCTTGTGAATCCTTCGGATACAAAGGCCATATCCAGGCATGAAATAACCTGCACTCTGGAGGATGTTTTGAGTGCGAGCAGCAGGCTGCTCATGCCCGGAGGGAGATTTGCCATGGTCCACAGACCTGAACGGCTTGTGGATATCATATGCCTCATGAGGGGTTACGGCATCGAGCCCAAATATATAAGATTTGTGCATCCTTCACCATATAAGAAGGCAAATCTCCTTTTGATAAAGGGAACCAGGGGAGGAAATCCCCAGCTTAAAATTATGGAGCCGCTTTATGTGTATGACGGGGAAGGGAACTATTCCAGTGAGATAAATGAGATATACTGCAGGGACAGTGCGGGCGGAGAGTAAAAATAAGATTATGCGCAATAACAAGAGGTGCTTGGATGGAAACAGGCAGTAACAGTACAATGAAGAATAAGGCAGGGACTCTGTATCTGGTCGCAACTCCTATCGGAAACCTTGAGGATATAACTCTCAGAGCTTTGAGGATACTAAGTGAGGTTGACATGATTGCCGCCGAGGATACAAGACAGACGGTAAAGCTGCTGAACCATTTCGAAATAAAGAAAACGCTTATAAGCTATTATGAGCATAACAAGGTTGAAAAGGGAAATTATCTGATTAAGGAACTGCTTGAAGGTAAAAACATTGCACTGGTGTCGGATGCCGGGACGCCCGGTATATCGGACCCGGGAGAAGATCTTGTAAAGCTCGCGATCCGGAACAATATAGAGGTTACAATGGCTCCCGGGCCGGTTGCTGCAGTTACCGGACTGGTGCTTTCCGGCCTTCCGGCCGGTAGGTTTGTGTTTGAAGGCTTCCTGCCGATGAACAAAAGAGCAAGAAAGGAAAGAATACAGGCGCTTTTACGGGAAACCAGGACAATTGTGATGTATGAAGCCCCTCATAAGCTCATTCATACACTAAGAGAACTATATGAACTGTCAGGTGAAAGAAATATAGTACTGGCCCGTGAATTGACCAAGAAATTTGAACAGGTCGTAAGATGCCGTCTTTCGGATGCTATTGTCATGTACGAGGCAGACAAGCCCAGGGGAGAATTTGTTGTCATGCTTGAAGGCATCAATGAAGAAGCTGTTGAAGATGAAGTTAGAAAAAAGTGGCATGACATGAGTCTTGGTGATCATGTCGGGATGTACATAAAACAGGGAATGCAAAAGAAGGAAGCCATGAAAAAAGTTGCAGAAGACAGGGGCATCAGCAAAAGGGAAGTGTATAACGCCCTAATCTGAAGACAAAAAAGACTGTGATTAATAACCACAGCCTTTTTTGAACACTGCAGGATTTATTTCTTAAGCTCCCTCATGCAGTCAGGACATATGTTTTTGCCCTTGTAAACATTAACGTCTTTGGCATTACCGCAGAAAATGCATGCAGGCTCATATTTTTTCAAAATGATGGTAGCTCCATCGACATAGATTTCCAATGCATCCTTTTCGGCAATATCAAGAGTCCTTCTCAATTCTATCGGCAGAACAACTCTTCCCAATTCATCAACTTTTCTGACTATACCTGTAGATTTCATATTTATTTCCTCCCCAAAAATTACAGATTTCGACAATACTCTTCTTTAATAGTACCATAAATTCCAATTAACGTCAACAATAAACTTTAAAAAATTCAAAAAAATGTTATGGTAAAAATGTAAATATATAGTAAAGCGTGTTTGCCATTTGGGGCTGTAATGGGCTGAAAATAACAGTTGTAGAAATTTATATTTAAGCCTCCTGCATTTAGGTAGACATAAAATAAGAAAAAATAGTAATAAAATGTCTAAAATTTACTGGTAATCATACTTTGATACATAACGTCATAATACGACATTTGTCGACAGTGTATTTTTAAATTTATATATGATTTGGAAAATGCCATAAAAAGTAATTGTTCCCGGCATGCATTCATATTAATAAAATAAGTAGCAGAATAAGCAAGGTGATATATGCTTAATTATATTTGGATGTTGATGCTTGCTGCAGGTTTTTTGGTTGCGGCTATGGATGGCAGGCTGGAAGAGGTCACAAAGGCCGCCGTATCATCTGCAGGGGATGCAGTGGAGCTTTGTATAGGACTGCTTGGCGTAATGTGCCTTTGGACAGGGCTGATGGGTATAGCAGAAAAAAGCGGACTTGTCAGCAATATTTCGAAAGCCGCAAAGCCTGTCCTGTCTTTCCTGTTTCCTTCAATACCAAAAAACCATCCTGCGCTCGGTGCGGTGATGATGAATATGGTGGCGAATTTCCTGGGCCTTGGGAACGCTGCAACACCTTTGGGCTTGAAGGCTATGGGTGAAATGCAGAAAATAAATCCCAGAAAGCGGGTTGCTTCGGATGCCATGAGCATGTTTCTTGTTCTGAATACTTCAGCGGTTCAGTTGATACCTGCTACAATAATAGCTGTAAGATCTGCCGCAGGTTCCGGGAATCCGACCGAAATAATAGGCACAATATGGGTGGCATCACTTTGCGCAGCCACAGCAGGAATTATTGCAGCAAAGTTTTTTTCATTACTCGTTTATAAAAGGGGTAAGCATGGAAATTATTAAAGTCTTATCCGCTTATGCCCTGCCTGTCATGTTTCTTCTCATACTTTCCACGGGAGCGTATAAGGGTATAAGGGTTTATGACGTATTTGTCGAGGGTGCAAAAGAGGGAATATCCACAACGGTGAGGATCATTCCAACCCTTGTGGGTCTTATGGTAGCAATAGGCGTATTCAGGGCTTCCGGAGCATTGGACCTGCTGGTGTATGCTGTCAAACCGGCAGCATATGTACTCGGCATTCCTCCGGAGGCTTTGCCCCTGGCGCTTCTGAGGCCATTTTCCGGGAGTGCTTCGCTTGCACTGGTTTCCGATATCATAAAGGTTTATGGTGCAGACTCGTTCATAGGAAGAGTAGTGTCAACAATGATGGGTTCCACCGAAACCATTTTTTATACTCTTGCAGTATACTTTGGATCGGTTGGTATAAGGAACATCAGGTATACTCTTGCTGCTGCACTCATTGCGGATGCTGTCAGCGTTGTTGCATCAGTATGGATATGTACGGCTGTTTTTGGACGGTGAGTACAATTAACACAGGTGTAGCTGCTGCTGTTTTATTTCCGACCGGTTATAAACAAGAAATAATTGGGCAAAATACTTCGGACAGGCTCAGAGCAGTAAAATCTAATCCGATAATGCGATTGCATTAAAGCGTTAAGTAAATTATGCAAATGAAAAGGTGATAAAACATGGAGATAACAGCCGAATTGGAAAAACTGGGTTTCATTCAGGCTGAAACTGACTTTGACAAGGCTTCATTTATTGAACTACTGGACAGAGAACTTTTTAAAACGCTTGCAGACAGTAAAGGTAAGATACGGGATATGTGCTTCCATTTACTGAATGCAGGAGGAAAAAGGGTAAGACCGCTGCTTGTTTTATATAGCGGACTTGCAATAAGGTCTGCGGCAAGTGAATATAATATTTGCCCGGCTCGAAGCACGGCAAATTTTAATGATCCTTTGCTGACTGAGGGACTGGTACAGGCATCGGTTGCTGCCGAGCTCATACATATGGCGTCATTGGTGCACGATGATATAATAGACAATTCGGATATGAGACGGAACAGAGATTCGATAAATAAAGTCTGGGGAAGGCATTTTGCCGTTCTTGGCGGAGATTATCTGTTTGCGAAAGCCTTTGGGATATTGTCTGGCAGCAGATTGATAAACAGCATGGGTTACATGGTAGAAGCCATACAGAACATGTGCCAGGGCGAGATAGAACAGGCTGATAACCTGTTTGACTGCAATATCAGTATGGAAAATTACAATGACCGCATTGCAAAGAAAACAGCGATATTCATCGACTGCTGCTGCAGGTCAGGTGCAGCAGCAGTGGGGGGTGAAGAATCCAACATCAAAACTTTGGGCAATTTTGGATACAACCTGGGTATGGCATACCAAATTGTAGATGACATACTTGATTTTCTCGGGAATCCGGATGTAACGGGAAAGCCCAAAAGTGAAGACCTGAGAAATGGAATTATAACTTTGCCGGTTATTTTATTGCTTAACCATGAAAGGTATGGTGAGTGGTTAAGAGATGTAATAAAAAAAAGAGAAATGACTGAACAGGTAATTTGTAAAATCACTGAGGCTTTGAAAGAGACCGGTGCGATACGTAAGGCCTACAGCATTGCCCTGGCCCATATACAGGAAGCAGTTGCTTCTCTTGATTCTCTGCCACACTCACAATATCTTGGCTTTTTGCATGAAATCACCAGCAATCTTGAAAAAGTGCCGGAGGCTAAAGCATACCTGAAAATCTTATGAACCTGCATATGCTATAGTACGTTCCTGCTGCAAAGCCACCAGCTTTAACCAGATTGCGGCTTGTCCGCCTGTTCATTCCGTCCGAAGCCTTGGGATCTGAAAGGTACATTGCCAGAAGACCTCTTACAACTGTTTCGTGAAATCTGCCGTGATTTATTCCGCTGCAGTGCTTCAAAGCCTTGCGGATAAAAAAGGAAAGTCGTTCTTCACACTGCTTCGGATTGTCATAATAGAAGGTAAAGTTAAGGTCTCCGCTCTCAATATCTTCACGGGCGTCTATGTAATAGTCCAGAAGTATATGTAGTCCGCAAATCCACGGGAAATATGCGGATTCGAGCTTTGCTACATCCCCGGCTGTCAGCCGGGGATCGGCTGCTGCTGCGAACAGGACAAAGATGCCTAGTGTGGAGCCTGAGGCAGCGCAGAATTCCCATCCGGATATTTCGTCATATTGACCGGTATACCCATTGGCCCATTCTAGGAGGAGTTTCTCCCGTGATTCAGGGTTTAGGTGCTTGTACGCCTGAAGGTCACTGTATAACCCGATGTATTTTTTGATTGTGTCCTTGACAAGATTGTAGGATGGAAGCTCACTGACGCACTGCCTGCACTTTTCTACAAGCCGTTTAAGGTAATTGTTGTCGGCTTTGTAAGGATAATACAGGTAATAGTCGCTGATGCCAGGTTCACTGTCAACAGCTTCAAGCATGGATAAATGCAACTGGCGGAAAGCCTTTTCGTCTGTTATGCCTGACCTGTCACAGAGATTGTCGAGATAATCGCTTATGGTCTGAAGTGAAACAATGAATATAACGGATTTTTTCAAATCCGCCGATGGATATAGGGCATATGCACTCCCTCCCTGTGCATGGAATTTTTTCAGAGCAATGCTTGCCAATGCCTGCTTGCCCAGCAAGGGGTCCTGTATTGACGAGGCTAAACTGCTCCAGGCTTCAAGTTCCAGGCTCACAAGGGGAAACACTTCGGCAAGCAGCTTATATACAAGCTTTAAACCGTAATCGCACCTGCTTTCCATTACTACAACCTCCTGAATTGACATGACATATACATTATCGACAACCTGAATGCAAGATATAAGCATAGTTACAAAGTTAGTGAGCAGTTGCAGGAGTTAAATTCTTCTTGAAAAAAGATTTTTAGATATGTATAGTATTATTGTGAGAAAATTGAAAATTGTGATTTTCTTTTAAAATTGGATATAATATGGTCTTAAAAAGATAGTGTTCTTTACATAGAAGGAGGCATAAATATGGACAAAAAAACTTTTTACATCACCACTCCCATATATTACCCCAGTGACAAGCTCCATATCGGACATTCCTATACAACTGTTGCCGCGGATGCCATAGCCAGGTACAAAAGGCTTAAGGGTTTTGATGTCATGTTTCTTACCGGTACGGATGAACACGGACAGAAAATTCAAAGGAAAGCCGAAGCAGCAGGCATCACTCCTAAACAATATGTTGACAATATCGTTTCAGGCATTAAAGAGCTTTGGAAGCTCATGAAGATAACAAATGACAGCTTCATAAGGACTACGGACAAACAACATGAGGAGATAGTGCAAAAGATTTTTAAAAAGCTTTATGACCAGGGTGACATCTATAAAAGCGAGTATGAAGGGTGGTATTGTACTCCCTGCGAATCCTTTTGGACGAAGACACAGCTGGTGGATGGCAAATGTCCTGACTGCGGCAGGGAGGTGGAACTTACAAAAGAGGAAAGTTATTTCTTCAGATTGTCCAAATACCAGGACCGGCTGATTAAGCATATCGAAGAAAATCCTGACTTTATACAGCCCGTTTCCAGGCAGAATGAAATGCTCAACAATTTCTTAAAACCGGGGCTTGAAGATCTGGCAGTTTCCAGGACTACCTTCAATTGGGGAATTCCGGTCACCTTTGATGATAAACATGTGATATATGTCTGGATTGATGCCCTGTCAAACTATATAACCGCACTTGGTTATTTGACAGGCAGCGATGAAAAGTATAAAAAGTACTGGCCTGCAGACGTACATCTGGTTGGAAAGGAAATAGTGCGCTTTCATACCATCATATGGCCTGCCATGCTGATGGCTCTGGGAGAGCCACTGCCGAAGCAGGTATTCGGGCATGGGTGGCTGCTGCTTGAAGGCGGCAAAATGTCGAAATCCAAAGGCAATGTGGTTGACCCTGTCGTACTGATTGAAAAATACGGACTTGATGCAATAAGATATTTTCTTCTAAGAGAGGTTCCGTTCGGTTCTGACGGTATTTTCTCGAACGAGTCGCTTATAAACAGGATAAATTCGGACCTGGCAAATGACCTTGGAAACCTGGTCAGCAGGACTGTTGCAATGATAGACAAATACTTTGCGGGAACAATTCCCTCGCAAAAGCAGGAGGGAGCCTTCGATACGGATTTGAAAAAGATTGTGGCCGAGACACCATTAAAGGTTGAAGAGCTTATGGATAAACTTCAGTTCAGTTCGGCCCTTACTGAAATCTGGAAAGCCGTGTCGCGGACCAATAAATATATTGATGAAACCATGCCTTGGGTTTTGGCCAAGGATGAAGCAAACAAGGCAAGACTGGCCGGAGTAATGTACAATCTGGCGGAATCACTGAGAATAGTTTCAATTCTCATTCAGCCATTCATGCCTGAAACTCCCGTAAAAATATGGGCTCAGCTCTGTCTCTTATACACATCTCCGAGCCCACGAGACAGGCAGAAATC
>CALMWN010000206.1 GCA_937873555.1 uncultured Clostridia bacterium | reverse complement strand
ATAATTGCATCCTATCCCGAAATAACATTCTGTCAGGGTAGGGTCGATATATCTTATAATATCAAGAAGTACCCTGTTTGATTCCATCGTGTCTTTCAATTCGGCAAGGATACAGCCAAGATTGAACTGATAGTCGGGATTCAGCGGCTCAATTTCCACTGCTTTTTTCGTATATTTTAAAGCATTGATGAAATTTTTCCTGTCGGCATATTTCATACCAATCATGAAAAAAAACTCAGCATCACGTCTATAGGCTATTATGTTTTCATTTTTTTCTCTTTTCATCAACTCACCACCCCGTACGTTTACGTGGAAAATAAATTTCACAAAACCTTGCCGTTCCTGGGTAATATCACTTTGAACAGGTTTTGTGAGCCAATATTCAGGAACTTAACCTCTCCGATTTCTGCGAATGCTTTTTTAATACGCAACATACCGGTACCGGATCTCATAAAGCGTCTTTTCACATCCAGAGACAACAGTCTTTGATAAAGCCAGGAATTTCTCATGTCGGGATATTGCCATAAAAGTAGTTTATATACTCATTATATGCAGTTTTAACATATACATGCGGTAAAAACAGGCTGGGATTTGTGCCGAACAACAGCATTCCCCCGATTGTCGGATGATATTCCTCATCATCATTTTTCGATCCGACAATGCCTATTGCTTCAAGTAAAACCTCACTTAGTTTATTTTTATCCAAAGCACACCTCCCATTAGGAGAACATACTTCTATCTTCGTTTTTTCAGTTCATTGTATATATCGTCAAGTTTCATTCCTCTTTCAACCAAAAGTACTATGATGTGATAGAACAGGTCGGAAACCTCGTACTGGATTTCATCTCTAGACTTGTTTTTTGCAGCTATTATGACTTCCGCCGTTTCCTCGCCAACCTTCTTGAGTATTTTGTCAAGACCTTTCTCAAAAAGGTAGTTTGTATATGAGCCTTCCTTTGGGTTCTTCAATCTGTCAACTACTACATCATATACTTCCTGCAGTACTTTGGACCCATCTCCGTTTATTTCCCCCTGCTCGTCAACCGGTTCGGATATATTTCTGAAAGTATCCCCGTCAAGCTCCCTGAAGAAGCAGGAATAATTGCCTGTATGGCATGCAGCTACCTGCTGCTCCACCTTGATTAACAGGGTATCTCCATCACAGTCCAGACGGATGGACTTTATATGCTGGTAATGTCCTGAATTCTCTCCTTTAAGCCAGAGTTTGCTTCTGCTTCTGCTCCAGTAATGCACCTTTCCTGTCTCAAGAGATTTTTCAAAGGCTTCCTTATTCATATATGCGAGCATCAACACTTCACCGGTCCTGTAATCCTGTGTTACAACAGGTAGCAAGCCATTTTCCCCGAACTTCAATTCATTGATTATTCCTTCCATTTGCAATAACCCCTATCTATTCTTTATGCTTTTATTAAATTATATTTTATCATTCAAGGATTTACAAGGAAAAAGCTGTAGAATGACCTACAGCCTTACTTCTATGCCTTTCTCCTTCAAGTAAACCTTTAAGTCCCTGATTTCCATTTCCCTGTAATGAAACAATGATGCAGCCAAAACCGCGTCCGCCTTCCCGGAAGTCAAAGCTTCATGGAAATGCTCCATGTTACCCGCACCACCGGATGCTATTACCGGAATCTTCACACTCTCCGATACCATCCTTGTCAATTCTATATCATAGCCGTTCTTTGTTCCGTCGCAATCCATACTTGTAAGCAGAATCTCTCCCGCTCCCAGCTTCTCCGCTTCAACAGCCCATGCTACTGTATCCTTTCCGGTGTTGACCCTTCCACCGTTCAAGTATACTTCCCATCCGGATTTATCCGCCCTGCTTTTAGCATCTATGGCAACAACCACACATTGGCTGCCAAAGCGCCAGGCGGCCTCTGAGATCAGTTCAGGACGTTTCAGTGCTGCTGAGTTTACGGAGATTTTATCCGCACCTGCCTTTAAAATCTCCCTGAAATCCTCCACCGTCCTTATACCCCCTCCGACTGTGAATGGTATAAATACCTGTTCAGCCACACGCCTTACGACATCAAGCATTATACTCCGTGCGTCTGCTGATGCGGTAATATCCAAAAATGCCAGTTCATCCGCTCCTGCCTTGTCATAAATGGCTGCAACCTCGACCGGGTCGCCCGCATCTCTGATATTGACAAAGTTTACACCTTTAACAACCCTGCCCTGATGAACATCCAGACAGGGAATTATCCTTTTTGTCAGCATTCTTTCCGCTCCTCATCCGTTAAAGCTTACAAGATCTGAAACCTTATAAACTCCTGCATCACATGTTGCAGCTGAATCAAATCATAAATCGATGAATCAGTATAAACTGATCCATCTTGTGCAGACGTATGCTATTTAGCAATTTCAATAGCCTTTTTCAAATCTATGTCACCCGTATATATGGCTTTACCGATGATGGCTCCTGCGACTCCGACTTCCTTGAGATTTTTAATATCCTCAAGGCTGCTCACACCACCTGCTGCTATTATATCAACCTTGACCGACCTGACCATTTCTTCCATTGCTTTCAAATTCGGACCCGATAGCATGCCATCCTTGGCAATATCCGTGTATATGATTGTTTTCGCTCCCAGGCTTTCCATTTTCTTGGCAAATCCTACAGCAGTGAACTCACTGGTTTTAGCCCAGCCTTCTATTGCCACCATTCCATCCTTTGCATCGATACCTATCACGACATTGTTTTCAAAGTTCTTTAAAGCCGCTTTTACCAAATCAGGATCACGGACAGCGGATGTACCCAGGATCACTCTTTGAATACCCTTGCAGAGCACTATCTCGATTGTCTCCACCGACCTTATGCCTCCGCCTACCTGTACAGGAATTCCCAGTCTGACTGCCATCTCGCTTATTACTGCGATATTCTGAGGTTCACCTGTCCTGGCTCCGTCAAGGTCGATGACGTGAAGATATTCCGCACCCATTTTCTCCCATTTCAACGCCATATCCACCGGATGGTCGGAATATACCGTAACATCATTGAATTTCCCCTGCGCCAGCCTGACACATCTGCCATCCTTTACATCTACAGCAGGATAAATAATCATTTGAATTCACTCCTATTAATAAACTGTTTAATTCTTCTTAAAAGCACTAACCCAATTTTTCAGTATGCCGAGTCCGATTTCACCGCTTTTTTCCGGATGGAACTGTGTTGCAAAAACATTGTCCTTTGCCACGGCAACATCGAATTCAATCCCGTATCCTGTTGTGGCTGTGACAATATCCCTATCCTGCGCATCCACATAAAATGAATGAACAAAATAAACAAATGGACTTTTTGAAATGTTATTGAACAATCCGCATTCTTTTCGGATTTTCAGCAGATTCCAACCCATATGCGGTACTTTCAGATTCATATCATGCGGCAGCTGCCTTACCGAACCCTTGAAAATGCCCAGGCCTTCAACATTCCCGCCGCCTTCTTCACTGTAATCAAACAGGAGCTGCATGCCAAGACATATCCCCAAAAAAGGCTTTCCGCTTGCTGCAACTTTCTTCACTACGTCTACCATTCCGGCCCTGTTAAGACTTTCCATTGCATCTGCGAAAGCTCCTACCCCAGGCAGGACAACTGCATCAGCATTCAGGATGAAATTCCTGTCCGATGAAATCTCAGCATCTGCATTAATGAAATGAAAAGCCTTTTCAACACTTCTCAAGTTGCCTACACCATAATCTATGATTGCTATCACGTCAATTCCCCGCTCCTATTCAAACAAGTTTCTTACCTGTCAAAAGCTCGTAAGCTTCTATATATTTACTCTCGGTGTTTTTGACAACTTCATCTGGAAGTACAGGTGCAGGAGGCTTTTTATCCCATGTTATCGATTCAAGGTACTCTCTTAAAAACTGTTTGTCAAAGCTCTTCTGCGCTCTACCCGGTTCATATTCGCTCATTGCCCAGAACCTTGAGGAATCCGGCGTAAACATTTCATCTGCCACTGTCATCCTGCCATCCAGCATTCCAAATTCAAATTTGGTATCTGCAAGAATCAGCCCCTTGCTCTCCGCATACCTGCTTGCCTTTTCATACAGGGCTATACTTGTCTCCTTGAGTTTTAAGGCAAGCTCGCTGCCTATATTGTCAGCCAGGACTTCAAAACTGACATTTTCATCATGCCCTTCCTTGGCTTTTGAGGAAGGAGTAAAAATAGGCTCAGGAAGCTTCTGTGCCTGTTTCAGGCCATTAGGCAGCTTTATTCCGCAAATGCTCCCGCTTTTATTGTATTCCTTAAGTCCGGAACCCTCAAGATAGCCTCTCACTATACATTCAGCCTCTATCATTTTCGCCTTCCTGACAAGCATTGACCTGCCCTGAAGTTCTTCCTTGAACTGTGAAAGCCCAGCCGGATACTGATTGACATCGGTTGTTATCATATGGTTTCCGATTATGTCACTGGTATAGTTGAACCAAAACTCGGATATGCTGTTAAGTACTTTTCCCTTGTTCGGTATCAGATTCGGAAAAACAACGTCAAAGGCCGATATTCTGTCGGTTACTACGATAAGAAGCTTGTCTTCCAGATCATAGACGTTTCTGACCTTACCTTTTACAAACAACGGTAATTCTATAAAATTTGTATCATTTATCAGTTTTGTCATTGAAATCCTCCCTTTTTCATTTCTTTTTTTATTTAATGAAAAGCTTTTGTATATATGCTTTCATTATTTTCAATTTAAGTATTAAAAGATTTACAGACTGCCCTTGGTTGACATGATTCCCTGTATCCTGGCATCTATCCCTGCAGCCTCGTCCAGTGCCCTTCCAAAAGCTTTGAATATGGCTTCGGCTATATGGTGGTTGTTGCTTCCATAGAAAACCTTTATATGAAGGTTGATTCCGGCATTATTGGAAACCGCCCTGAAAAATTCCTCTACAAGTTCTGTCTGCATATCTCCAACCTTTTCTGAAGTAAAAATAGCATCCATAACCAGAAAAGACCTTCCGCTCAAATCCAGAGCAACCATGGCCAGGGCTTCGTCCATCGGTACATGGGAAATCCCATACCGTTTTATCGACCTTTTCTCCCCCAGCGTCTGCTTAATAGCCTGGCCAAGGACAATACCTATGTCCTCTACGGTATGGTGGGCATCAACATGGAGGTCTCCCTCAGCTTTAATTTCGATATTGAACAGCCCATGCCTGGAAAACAGTGTCAGCATGTGATCCAGGAATCCTATACCTGTTTGAATTTTACTTTCTCCATTCCCATCCAGGTCCAGACTGAGAAAAATATCAGTTTCAGCTGTTTTTCTTTTTATCTCGGCTTTTCTTTCCATCTCTACCTCCAAAATTGTATTTACAGTAAATTAATGACTCAATTCATTATATCAGATAATACATGCCGGATTCCATACATAATTGATAAACGGCATTGTACGGGTTTAGATCCGGCCTGTATTCATGTTTTTATGATTTCTCCCAGAGCATCCAGAAAACAGTTCATATCTTCATCGGAACCTATACTCACTCTTAAGTAATTGTCAATCCTCGGTTTTGCAAAATACCTTACCAGTATGCCCCTTTCCCTGAGTTTTTTAAAAAGTAATTCTGCAGGTATGCCCGGGTGTGTGATAAAAACGAAATTAGCCTTTGAGTCAAGAACGGAGAACCCCATCCTGTTAAGTTTCTCAACTACATATTCCCTGGTCCTGATCACTTTTGCCCTGGTTTCAAGGAAATAATCCCTGTCCGTTATGGCTGCTGCCGCTCCTGCAAGTGCTATACGGTCAAGCGTATATGAGTTTATAGAGTTCTTAACCCTGTTCAGGCCCTCTATCAGCTCCTCGTTTCCGAGAGCAAAGCCTACCCTCAGACCTGCCAGGGAATGAGACTTGGATAATGTGCGGATAATAAGAAGGTTGGGATATCTGCCGATGAACCCCGTTGAAGTTTCGCCTCCGAAATCAATATATGCTTCATCAATAATAACAACACTGTCGGGATTGTTTTGCAAAACCTTTTCGATCGCAGCGAGGGGTAAAACTTTGGATGTGGGGGCATTGGGATTCGGGAAAATCACGCCGCCGTTTTCCCGGAAAAAGCCTTCGTAAGGTATATTGAATTCCGGGTCAAGAGGAAGCAGCCTGTATTTTATATTGAAAAGCTTTGCATAAACGGGATAAAATGTATATGTAATATCGGGAAAAACAATTTCCCTTCCCCGGTCGAAAAAAGCTATAAAAGCAAATGCAAGCACTTCATCGGAACCATTTCCTACGAACACCTGCTCCTTCCTCAACCCATTGTCACACGCTATAGCTTCACGCAGGTCATCGCATTCAGGGTCGGGATATAATCTCAAAGTTTCATCCGCCGACCTTTTGATGGCTTCAATCGCATTTGGGGATGGCGGATATGGATTCTCATTGGTGTTTAATTTTATATATTTCCTGTCCCTTGGCTGTTCGCCCGGAACATACGGTTCTATACGCTTGACGGTCTCACTCCAGTATTTACTCATATTGAATATCCTCCCATATGGCATAAGGCTGCAAATGCGTAATCCAGTTTATTTACAGCCGCAATTATTCCTTTTCAACATTGGTCAGCCATTTTGTCCCGGAATCAAAAGGCACATAGTTGTCTATGTACTCCAGCGCCTCTTTGATGCTGTCCGTAACATAATAAAGTTCGCTGCATTCCTGCTTTGCAAACTTGTTTTCTATGATTGAATCAAACTGCTCAAGCAGTTTGCTGTAAAAGTTGTTGATGTTCAATATCACAATGGGCTTGTTATGATATTTAAGCTGCTTTAATGTAATGATCTCCAGGATTTCTTCAAGTGTCCCGTATCCTCCCGGAAGGGCAATAAACGCATCCGAGCGCGAATCCATAGTCCCTTTCCTTTCACGCATACCCTTGGTAACAACCAGTTCATCACAGGTTTCATACACAATTCCCTTGACATTGAGAGCTTCAGGTATAACTCCTATCACTTTGCCGCCATTTTCATGGACAGCCCTGGCAGTTTCCCCCATCAGCCCTGTAAGCCCGCCTCCGTAAAGTAAAGTATCTCCCTTGTCTGCGATTTCCTTTCCGAGTTCGGACGCTGCCTGAAAATAAATCTTATCTATAGCGCAGCTTGATGAACTGTATACACATATAACCTTATTCATTTGTACTTCTCCTTAAAATACAGTAAAATTGCCTCATATATTCTGATCTACTTCTCAAATCTTACCTTGATTGCATTTGCATGAGCTGTCAGACCTTCGGCTTCAGCAAAGAGAATAACATCATCCTTTACATTTTCCAGGCCTTTCCTTGTATAAGATATAACACTGGATTTCTTAATAAATTCTCCTACATTTAAAGGTGAAAAAAACCTGGCTGTTCCGCTTGTCGGAAGTACATGGTTCGGACCTGCAAAATAATCTCCGAGAGGCTCTGAGGCATAGTGCCCGAGAAAAATAGCCCCGGCGTTTTTTATGCTCCCCAGTGCGTTGAAGGGTTCTTCAATACACAATTCCAGATGCTCGGGAGCAATCGCATTCGCAACATCTATTGACTCCTCAAGGCCATCAGTAATAACTATTGCGCAGCAATCAGCCAAAGATTTCTCCAATATCTCTTTCCTGTCAAGGTAGGCAAACTGCCTTTCAATCTCTTTTAGCACTTCCGCTGCAAGCTTTTCCGAAGCTGTCACGAGTACTGAAGAAGACAGTACATCATGCTCGGCCTGGGATAACATGTCTGCAGCAACAAATACCGGGTTTGCAGTCTCATCTGCCACTACAGTTATATCGCTGGGCCCTGCAAACATATCTATGTCACAATATCCGAACACGATTCTCTTTGCCATATTCACATATATATTCCCCGGCCCTACAATTTTATCGACCTTTGGTATTGTCCCTGTTCCAAAAGCCATCGCAGCAATAGCCTGGGCCCCTCCGACCCTGTATACCTCATTCACGCCCGCTTCCTTGGCGGCTACCAGAATCGCGGGGTTTAACGCTCCATCCTTTCCGGGTGGTGTACACATTACAATTTTTTCCACTCCTGCAACCTTTGCCGGAAGCACATTCATCAGAACAGACGAAGGAAGCGGCGCAGTCCCGCCCGGCACGTAAACTCCTACTGTTTCAAGCGGTCTGTATAGTTGACCCAGTATCACTCCGTCACTTTCTGTCGAAAACCAGGATTTTTCCTTTTGCCTGGCATGGAAACTTTCTATATTATTTTTCGCTTTTCTTATGACCTCTACAAGTCCTTTGTCAACCTTTCCATAGGAATCATCAATTTCCCTGTCTGAAACCCTCATAATGTCAGAGGTTATTTCTGCCTTGTCGAACATCACTGTATATTCACATACCGCCTTGTCTCCGTTAAGTTTCACATTGTTCACAATATCCGTTACACTTTTCATTACATCTCCAAGCTCCATCTGGCTCTTTGACAAAAGGTTCCTTATTGAATTGTTTTCCCTGACATTTCTTATATCAATAACCTTTATCACCGGGGTTCTCCCTTCTTTTCCAGCTGTTTTCTGATGCCGTCGATTATTTTATTTATCCTTTCGCTTTCCATCTTCATACTTACCCTGTTGACTATCATCCTGGCACTTATATCGGCTATAGTGTCGAGTATCACAAGTCCATTCTCCTTTAAAGTCCTACCTGTCTCCACCAAATCGACTATAACCTCGGAAAGCCCTACGAGCGGCGCTAATTCGACTGATCCGTTGAGTTTTATCACTTCAATGCTCTCTTTCCTTTTATGTTCGAAATATTCTTTTGCTATCCTCGGGTATTTTGTAGCTACTCTTTTGTTGTTCAACTTGTCAAGCTTTCCCTGGAGCTCTGCCGGCCCGGCTACAACCATCCTGCAGGCGGCAAATCCCAGGTTCAGCACCTCGTAAAGATGCCTGCCTTCCTCAAGCAGTGTGTCCTTGCCTACAATACCTATATCAGCCGCCCCATACTCCACATAAGTGGGTACATCGGAGGGCTTTGCAAGAAAAAACTTGATTTTATTCGCTTCATCAAATAATATCAGTTTCCTTGATGATTCCTTAAGTTCGCTGCAATCTATGCCTACAGCTTCGAACAAATCAATTGACAGGTCCGTGAGCCTTCCTTTTGAAAGTGCAATAGTCAAATATCTCATCTCGTCACTCACCCCAGCCTTTCCTTGAAAGTTCATTCATTGTAGTATTGGAAATTTCCCCGGTAATTATATTGATAACCCGGATATTTTCATCATCAAGTATGTTGATGATACCCCCGATGCCTTTGCTTTGGGCGTAATCTTTTACTTCCTCAATACCCCTGTTGACTATGTCAAGTTCAACTGCCAAACCCTGCGATCTTAACTGCTCACATAACTTGAAGGCAGTTTTTCTCCCTTCGCTTCTGTATGAAATCAGACTGTCGATTGAAGGTTTCTCCGCATCGATTTTCTGCCTGTCAAGAGCCATCATCACCATGTTGACGCCGAGAGAAAAACCTGTTGCAGGGCATTTTTTGCCGAACTTTTCAACCAGGTCGTCGTATCTTCCGCCGCTTAAAACAGGGAATCCTATCCCGTAGGTAAAGCCCCTGAATATAATACCGGTATAATAGTTCAAGCCCTGTACCGTTCCAAGATCTACCGAAACATACCTGCCAAGACCGTAGTCGTCAATGACTTCAAGCACACTGCGCAGATTCGCAAGGGCCTTTAATGAACGCCTGTTTGACGTCAATTTCTCAACCTCGTCTATTACATCTATTGAGCCGAACAACCCCGGAAGGCTCAGTATCAATTCCTTCAAGCCTTCAGGTATATCGTGGCTCTTCACAATCTCTTCTATGCCAAGGTAGTCCTTCCTGTCAATCAACACCCGTATCTGTTCGGTATCATTTTCAGACAGCCCTGTCTCTTCCATAAGGCCCTTGAAGAATTCAACCTGCCCTATGTCAATCTGAAAGCTCTCGAGGCCACAGGCCTTTAAAGCACATATTGCCGCAGAAATAACCTCCGCATCGGCTTCCGGAGAATTGATTCCTAAAACCTCTATCCCTGCCTGGGTAAACTCCTTCTGTTTTCCGCCGCCCAATTCATTATATTTAAAGGTGTTGGAAATATATGAAAACCGCAGGGGAAACAGCTCATCGCGGTATTTTGTGGCAGCTATGCGTGCTACGGGTATTGTGACATCCGGCCGTAAAACAAGTATCCGTCCCTGCTGGTCATAGAATTTGAACATCGTTTCCTGAGGTGTCAGATCAGTGTCTGCGGCAAAAACATCATAGAACTCAAGAGTAGGGGTTTCTACTTCGAAATAGCCATATGACCTGAAAAGGTTTCGCAGTTTTCCTTCAAGGTTCCTTTTTATATAGCAGTCCTCAAATAAAATATCCTGGACTCCTTCTGGCGTATATATCTTCCATTTGGGCAATTAAAGCACCTCACTTCAATACTTTACCATGCTAAAGTTGTAAATTGATGAATTAGAAATATTATAAAATACGCTATTCCTTTTGTCAATAATATAATATAAAATTAGTAGTTGTACAATAGAATGGGACAACTCCGGCGCACATACAAGTTCTATAAATAAAAGTACAGGGAGATTAATATGAGGTATAGAGCAATTATATTTGATTTGGACGGTACGCTTCTGGATACGCTTGATGACCTGGCAAATTCTATGAATACAGTGTTGTATGGACTTGGTTTTCCGGTTCACGAAAAAGAAAAATACAAATATTTTGTCGGAAACGGCATTGTGAACCTGGCACGGGTTGCTCTTCCGGAAAATCACAGGACCGATGAAGAGATCAAAAATTGTGTTGAGCGTATGAATACCGAATATGACAGGCACTGGGCCGACAACACGCATCCTTACTCCGGTATAAATGAGCTTTTGGACGGTCTTGTACTAAAAAACATCAGAATGGCTGTATTGTCGAATAAACCTGATGAGTTTACCGGTGTAATAATTAAAAAATATTTCTCCAGGTGGAAGTTTGACGTAGTATTCGGGGCACGGCCTTTGGTTCCGGTAAAACCTAACCCGGCTGGAGCCCTCGAAATAGCAGGGCTATTGGAAATATCCCCTTCAGAGTTTCTTTACCTTGGTGACACCAATACCGATATGAAAACTGCAAACGCTGCAGGGATGTATGCTGTGGGGGCAGCATGGGGTTTCAGGGAAGAAAGGGAGCTTTTGGACAGCGGCGCAAAAGCAGTAATCCATAATCCCCGGGAACTGTTGAATTTATTATAGACACACAAGGATAGTCAAAGTACAAAAGGAGTACTTTGACTATCCTTCACTATCCAGCCTTGTCAGCACATTATCAAAACTGTTTTTGATGCATGCTTCTCCGTTCCAATGGCTGCAGCCGCTGCACGAAATGTCTTCTCCTGCGGCTCTGTTGTATTTTCTTCCATCCGGTTTCCCGGACGTAAATTTTCTGCACGACTGTCCTACAACTGTTAACTGCCCGTCATTATCGTAATCCATCATAAACGTATCATCCTGTTCCTGTCTGCATGTTTTGCGGAAATGAATTTGTACCATGGAGAACCAAATCTATTATTTGTTGTAATTCATCAAGTTATTCTCCAATTGTCACAAAAATAAAATTTGCTCGGCATCTATATGGTTTATGCTTAATCCTGGTTGATTTAAAGAGGTACCTGTTTCTGCCATACCGGCAAAAGATTTTTCAGACAGAAGTTTTTTTCCCTTGCAGACAAGATTTTCATGAATGATGTCAGCATTGGGGATCCCCTTGTTTTTTTAAAAATCGAAAAGGATAATCTTGAGGTAAAAGGCGGAGTAATGTCCGGCTTTGATTATAACAACAGGATAATAAATGTCAGTTTTGATTCCTTTTCTCCAGAATCTATGCATCGTGCATATAAAAGATACCCTGCTTCCTTTTATGCAGAAATAAAAATACATGGTATAAAAGCAAGAGCACCTGCAATTGTAAAAGATGTAAGCAACTATGGGATGCTGATTATGTTTTTGAGTTCTGTCAGGCAGAGGACACAAGTGTCCGTCTTAAAAGCGCAGTAAGCAAGCTCGGTTCCATACTCAGAAGCATCAGGTGACAAGTAAAAGCGGGGATTTGAAGCCCCGCTTTTTTGGTAATCACATACTATAATTTCCGGAGATTTGCGAATGCCGCCATCAATCTTTTCATACCGGCAGTCTCAAACTGTATCTCAAGCTTATAATCATCCTTTTCCATTTCTATGGAAGTGATAGTCCCTATCCCGAATTTCTTATGCTCCACTTTGTCACCTACATTGAAGTCCACCCCTGCAGCAGCCTTTTTTATAACTGTCTGTGCTGGTATTCCAAAGCCTCTGGTAATATTAAGCCCGCTTTCGAAAATACCCTGCCTTTTATTGGCAATGCCCTTCTGTAATTCCGAATTAAGTTCATTGGCATTATTCTGCTCCACACCCGGACTCTTTTTTACATTGAGGTCATCAATAAGTTCTTCGGGTATTTCTTTCATGAACCTCGATTCCCTGTTATAGGTGGTATTTCCAAAAAGTGTCCTGCAGAAGGTGTTTGTCAGATAAAGCTTCTCTCTTGCCCTCGTAATGCCTACATAGCATAATCTCCGTTCTTCTTCAATCTCATTTTCATCAGACATCGATCTGTATCCGGGGAAAACCCCTTCCTCCAGGCCTACCATGAAAACGACGGGAAATTCAAGGCCCTTTGCACTGTGCATAGTCATGAGTATTACATTGTCACTTTCTTCTTTAACATTATCTATGTCAGAGACCAGGGAAACATGCGCAAGAAAGGCTTCCAACCCTTTTTCCTCGCTCTGTTCCTCAAATTCCAGGGCAACTGAAATCAATTCCTTTATATTTTCAATCCTGGTTTCCGACTCTACATTATTTTCCTCTTCCAATTCCTTCAGAATTCCCGTCTGCTGGATCACTTCCTCTATCAGCTCAGATACCCGCATACTTTCTTTCAATATCCTTAATCTTAATATCATTGTCACAAAGCCTTCCAGCTTTGACACCGCCCTATGGAGATCTGAGATTTCCGAAGCCGAGGATATGATGCTGAATATACTGCAACTCCTCCTAGCTGCTGTTTCTTCGGCTGCCTCAACTGTTGCGCTGCCGATTCCCCTTCTGGGAACATTTATTATTCTTTTCAAGCCGATATCATCGGACGGGTTCTGGATAACCCTTAAGTAGGCTATTACATCCTTTATTTCTTTTCTATCATAGAACCTCTGCCCACCTATTATTTTATACGGAATACCTTCCCTCATGAACATTTCTTCCAGGACCCTGGACTGTGCGTTTATCCTGTACAGTACCGCAAAATCCCGGTACTGCCTTCCTCCATTTGAAACCATACCCCTTATTTCACCAGCAACAAATACCGCTTCCTCATGTTCATTTCCGCCCTGAAAGTGCAAAAGCTTGTGCCCATGCTCATTATCCGTCCATAACCGCTTGTTTTTCCTTCCAACATTGTTGCAAATCACATTATTGGCGGCATTCAGAATGTTCTGGGTGGATCTGTAATTCTGCTCCAGCTTTATTACCTTGCAACCTTTGAACTCTTTTTCAAAATCCAGGATATTCCTGATGTTTGCGCCACGCCAGCCATATATGCTCTGGTCATCATCGCCCACAACGCAAAGGTTCCTGTTTCCCTGGGCTATCAGGCTTATCAGGGAATACTGGGCAGTGTTGGTGTCCTGATACTCATCAACCAGTACATACCTGAATTTTCTCTGATAAAAATCAAGCACCGGCTGATTGTCCAGGAATAACTTTATTGTCAGCATGATTATGTCATCAAAATCCAAGGCGTTATTCTGCTTCAGCTTCTTCTGGTACAGCTTGTATATTGCCGCTATCTTGCTCATCTTGAAGTCTGCGGCATATACTTTTTCATAGGTCAGAGGCTCAATCAGCTCATCCTTTGCTCTTCCTATCAGGTCAAGCATTGCTTTAGGCGGGTAATTTTTATCATTAAGGTTCAATTCCTTGAGGCAATCCTTTATAACAGTCTGCTGATCTGCAGAATCAAATATTACAAAGCTCCTGTCATAACCGATTTTATCAATATCCCTCCGCAAAATCTTCACACACATTGAATGAAAAGTACTTACCCATATGTCCCGGCTGGCATCCCCAACAAGTCTGTCAATCCTTTCTTTCATTTCCCTGGCAGCCTTGTTTGTAAAGGTTATGGCCAGAATACTTGCAGGATGGACTCCTTTCTCCCTGATCATATATGCTATTCTATGCGTCAGCACACGAGTCTTTCCGCTTCCGGCCCCTGCCAGTATGAGCAGTGGCCCTTCGGTATGCAGTACTGCTTCCTTCTGTTCCTTGTTCAAACCTTTTAGCAAATCCATAAATGTCTCTCCTGTAAATAATAATTGCTCCTGTCTGAAAGATAAAATAATTCTAAACTATTAAAACGATATTTACAACAATATTAAACACAAAAAGTAAAAGGACCGGCAATCGTATATACTAGCCTAAAGAGAAGAAACCCGTCGGGTGTCTTACCCCGCCGGGTTTCTTCTCTCTTGCATCACAAACTTCGAATTCTCATGTTGCAGTCCTAATAAATATAACCGTATTTCTCTACTGCATAGCACATTGCCTTCAAATTTTCAAAGGAAGTGCCGGGATTTATACTTCCAGCAGTACAAAGAACCAGGTGTTTGCCCGGACCTGCCTGATCTATATCACGCTTTGCACATGCTATAACCTCTTCCGGCGTACCGTAGAGAAGCACCTTAAGCGGCGGTATCTGCCCGTGTATCACTACATCCGGCATCTTGTCCAGAATCTGTTTTGGCTCTATATAAGGGTCTATGTTTACCTTGTTCACTCCTATTTCCCTTAAGGAATCAAGGTGATGGAGCATATGTGAATCTGCATGGTAATATCTTCTGTCCTCCGGCCCCGGGGCAAACAGTTCATACAATTCCTTCTCCGCATCCATTATAAACTCCCTGTATAGCTGCGGTGAGAGCATTCCCGCAACATCACTTGCAAACGAGAAACCAGGAGAATTGTCCGGGTAACCCGTAACCTCCCTTATGGCTTTGATGTACCTTTTGGAGGTTTCAAGCCAGCATTTGACAAGTTTCTGCACTTCACCGGGATCGGTTACTATCCATGTCAGGAAGTTTGTAATGCTGCATATCTGCCCCAGCATGGTGGCACAGCCCTTCATTCCCCCTCCGTATGTAAGTTTGATACCGTAGCGAGCTTTGATTTTCTCCCTCCACTCCAGGTACATTGGTACCAAACCCTGCTCTAGGATGTTAACCTTTTCCATCTTTTCAACAAAAGCATCTACTTCGGACGGATCTGTGACCGCAGGCTTTAATGTAGGGGTTGCATTGGATTCGTAGTTGACCCTGCCTCCATATACGGAAGAATCCATTATGACGCCAAAGTCCACAGACGGCTGGATTGTGTATGCAAACTCCTTCTCTGTGATTTCATTGCACCTTAACCTCTGCTCCTGCTGGTATTCAAAGTCGGAGTAATATTTCGCGTTGTCCAGCTTCAGGTATTCACAGATCCAGTCACCGTCCAGGTGGATGCTCACAGGAACCCTCGGTATGTTCCCGTCAAGCTCGCTGCAAGCCTTATTGACTTCCCAGAACCTTTTCATATCCACATCGTATCCCATATCTCACCGCTCCTTCGTATCACATACTTTTGACTTTTCAGCCCATTAATAATATGTAATTTTTCTT
>CALMWN010000205.1 GCA_937873555.1 uncultured Clostridia bacterium | reverse complement strand
GCTTCTATCCTCTTCATGGAAAATGTGGACAACTACCTCCCCATAATCCATTAGAATCCAGCGGGCGCTGTCATAGCCTTCCTTATGAAGGTAGTATATCCCCAGCTCATTCATTTTTTCTTCAAGTTCATCGGAAACCGCTTTAATATGTGTAGTGGAAGTACCGTTGCAGATTATGAAGTAATCTGCAAGTATTGATACATTGCGGATATCTATGACATTTATATCCCTTGCTTTTTTGTCTTTCAAAATTGCAACCATCTTTTCCGACATTACATTAGATTCCAATAATTTTCTTCCTCCCAGCAGATTCTTTCTGCGTATATAATATTCCGTGTCCTATTATATCATATACAAACTTTCATAGTCTAACGCGGAAAATCGTCTCCTATGATAATCGTAGCATCAAAACGTGAACTGCCGTCAACCTGTTTGGATATTGTTCCGAAGCCAATTATTCTTTTAACTTCAGCACCTGCCTTTTTATCGTTGCGCTCAACAATTTCGGTTTTTACCGGTTTGTTCGAGGTTGCATTTCCGGCGCTCACTTCGTGGCCGTTTGATTCCAGCCTTGCCCTAAGATCTTCTGCAAGATTTTTTATACCCGAATAATTCATTACCTCAAGCTTTAATTTCTCTGTCCCAGGAGTTGCCATTCCGGTAGTAGAAGGCTTTGGTGCAGCATCTTTCGTCGGATCTCCGGTCCCGGACGGTTTCGGAGTGGCATCCTTTGTTGTCCCGCTGTTTGTCAGCTCAGGCTTGGAAGTTGTACCTTCCTTCGTATTTGTATCTGCCGTTGCAGGCGGTTTTGTTGCAGGAGTTGCCGTTGTTGAAGGTTTTGGAGTAATGTCCTTTCCATTCTGCATGGACGGCGGTATCGCTTCACCATAGTCCACCAAAGGTGAAGGCGTGGCGGAAGGAGAAGCCTCAGACGGGCTCTTTGATGGTCTTGGAGGGTCGGTAGGCCTTCTGTATACCAGTGTCTTGTTATTTCCTTCAGGTTGAACAATTACATTCTGTGTATTTATTTTAGCATTCTTAGTGGCAGTCGTCTCCTCAACGGCTGCAATAACAGGCTTTTCAAATAACCTTCCGTCTTTGAAAAAATTTATGCTCACTATTGTCAGCATCAATAAAACAATGGCTGTTCCTGTTGCAAGAAATACAAGATCAGCAAATTTCCTTTTATCCATAATAGCCCCCAACTATACATAGCTTATCGAGCGAGAGTGATTTGCTTCAATTCAATGATTATTTGATCAGCTGCCGGACTTTACCTGCAATCCTTCAGATTTTTCATGAGAATGGAATTCCTTGCAGCTATTGTGCCGGGATGAATCAGCTTTCCTTTGGAAATGACATAATCGATGGTCTTGTCGAAGGAAAGTAAAAGTGCAGCATCAATATCATTGAAAGCCAGTTCTCTGGCTTTATCTATGCCCGAAAAATTCCTGCCCGGTTCTATATAATCAGCTATAAATATTATTTTATCAAGCATTCCCATGTCCACACTGCCGATAGTGTGACAGCGTATTGCATTCCGGATTGAACCGTCACTGACGCCATAATCGAATTCTGCCATATGGGCGCCTATCATTCCGTGAAGAAGCTCAGGCTGACGCAGCATGATATCGTCCACTTCAATATTGAACTTGTTGCAAAGTTCAAAAATCCTGCTCCCCCGGATGTCCCTGGCACAATCATGCAGCAAGCCTGCAATTGCCGCTTTATCCGTATCTTCATGATACTTTTCGGCAAGCTCTGCCGCAGTGTCCATCACATTTATCGAGTGTACATACCTTTTGTATGTAAGGCTGTTTTCAAGTTTACGCTTCATTTCATCCAAAGTCATTTTTTCACCGGCAAACCTTATATCTACTGGCTGTGCGTGGTCCGTCAGGTATACAGGCCATTCTCCGTCACATAGGCTTCAACACTTTCAGGTACAAGGTATTTTATGGATTGTCCCCTTTGAAGCTTTTCCCTTATTATGGTGGAGGATATTTCTATCAAAGGTGTATCCGTGGTATATATTTTAGCTTTGTATGTCTCCTCCAGCCAGTTTATCCTTTTCACGAAGCTCTCATTATCAAAACCCGGCCTCAGAACCGCTATAAACCCACACATCCCGAAGACCATTTCATAGTTTTTCCATGTAAGCAAATCGTTGACAACATCCGCCCCAATAATGAACAGCAGCTCCGTGTCATCCCCGTATTCCCGTTTCAACTGGGTCAAAGTGTCAATTGTATAAGTGTATCCCGACCTGTCAATTTCAATGCGGGACACTTCAAAACCTGTGTTTGTTGAAACGGCAATGCGTACCATATTAAAACGGTGTTCGGCTTCAGTCACACTTGATACGGCTTTATGAGGCGGCATGCCTGACGGTATGAATACAACCTTGTCAAGACTGAATTTCTGCCTCACATCATCCGCCAGTATCAGATGGCCATGGTGTACCGGATCAAAGGTACCCCCCAGAATGCCTATCTTTTTATTAGTTTTATCCATCATTTATTACCCTGATATCCGCTATAAAGTCTTATAATCTTAAAGCCTCAATGTCACAATTCATATATTACACCATAATTCCGCAGACATCAAGAAAGGTTTTTCATCAAGAAAAACCTTTCCGGGAATGAAAATTCAATTATATAAAACCGGACTATTTTTTCCCGATATCTGTCCTGTAGTGCATATCCTTGAAACGAATTTTTGCTACACCCTTGTAAGCCTTCTTTATGGCTCCGTCAAGGTTGGCATCAACTGCTGTGACTCCCAGGACTCTTCCCCCTGCAGTATAAAACCTGCTGTCTTCCTTTTTTGTGCCGGCATGGAAAACGGTAACAGCACTGTCACTTTCAGCTGCTTCAATACCTGTAATCTCATACCCCGTCCTGTATTCACCCGGATAACCCCCGGAAGCCAGGATAACGCACACTGCAGCGTTGTCCTTCCACTTTATTTCGATCTCATGCAGCCTTTCATCTAAGATCGCGTCAAGGATTTCCACAATATCATTTTCCAGTCTGGGTAAAACAACCTGGGTTTCCGGATCCCCGAACCTTGCATTATACTCCAGTACCTTTGGACCGTCCTTTGTGATTATAAGGCCAAAGTACAGGACACCTTTGAATTTGCGCCCTTCCTTGTTCATAGCTTCCACTGTCGGTATGTACAAATGCTTCATGCAGTAATCCGCAACTTCAGGTGTATAGATCCTGCTCGGTGAAAAAGTGCCCATACCTCCCGTATTAAGCCCTTCATCATTGTCCAGTGCCCGCTTATGGTCCTGGGAGCTTGCCATCGGGACCACAGTCCTTCCATCTGTAAATGCCAGAACCGAAACTTCCTGGCCGGAAAGGAACTCTTCTATGATGATCTTGTTTCCGGCATTTCCGAACACCCTGTCGTTCATTATTCTGTTAACGGCTTCCTGGGCCTGGTCAAAGCCTGCGGCGATTATCACTCCCTTACCCAGGGCAAGTCCGTCGGCTTTTACAACTATGGGGTATTCCTGGTGTCTTAAGTATTCGATGGCATGTTCGCTGTTATCAAACACTTCGTATTTTGCAGTCGGAATATTGTACTTCTTCATGAGACCCTTGGAGAAAGACTTGCTTCCCTCGATTTCAGCCGCGTTTTTCCGGGGTCCGAAAGCGCGTATCCCTGCGGCTTCAAGAGCGTCAACCATTCCTGCCACCAAAGGGTCATCCGGGGCTACAAATACCATATCTATTTTATTCTCAAGAGCAAATTTGACAATGCCTTCCATATCAAGTGCTTTTATTGGTACACACTTTGCTATATCTGATATTCCCCCGTTTCCGGGGGCACAGTACAAACTTTCAACTTTCGGGCTTTGGGCAATTTTCCATGCAATCGCATGTTCCCTTCCTCCACCGCCTACAATAAGAACCTTCATTTTAAGTTCACCTTCCGAATCACCTAATATTATCAAATACACACTTCATTATGCTTAATGCTTGAAATGCCTCAGTCCAGTGAATACCATGGCAATTCCGTGTTTGTTGCAGGCATCTATGGATTCCTGATCCTTCAAAGAACCTCCCGGCTGAATAATTGCCGTAATTCCGGCAGCCGCTGCAGCCTCAACACAGTCAGAAAACGGGAAAAACGCATCAGATGCAAGCACTGCCCCCATAGTTCTGCCCCCCCCGTATTCCAGGGCAATTTTTGTTGCCATTATCCTGTTTGTCTGGCCGGGACCTACGCCTAGAGACTGTTTTCCTTTTGCTATCGCAATTCCATTGGACTTGGTGTGCTTTACCACCTTCATTGCAAACAACAGGTCTTCCATCTGCGCATCAGTCGGCTTCTTTTCGGTCACACATTTTATCTCTTCGGTGTTCACCAGTTCATTGTTGTAATTCTGGACCAAAAGCCCGCCTGCCACCTTCTTCATATCATAAGTCCCTGCAGGAAGCTTTGCCGAAATATTCTCCAGCTGCATTACCCTTATATTCTTCTTTTGTTTGAGGATGTTCAGGGCTTCTTCAGTATAGGAAGGGGCAATGATGATCTCAATGAATATTTTGTTTATTTCTTCAGCGGTTTTAGCGTCAATTTCCCTGTTGGCAGCAAGTATTCCGCCAAAAATCGATACCGGGTCTGCTTCATAGGTTTTCATATAGGCATCATAAATATTTGACGCACTGGCAACCCCGCAGGGATTCGCATGCTTCACTGCAACAAAAGTTGGCTCGTCAAATTCCTTTAAAAGTTCCAGGGCCCCGTTGGCATCATTGATGTTGTTATATGAAAGCTCTTTTCCGTGCAGCTGCCTTGCGGCAGTTATGCAGCCGATATTGGCCCCGATCTCCTTATAGAACACTGCCTTCTGGTGCGGGTTTTCTCCATAACGCATTTCCTGTACTTTTTCAAAGGTAAGTGACAGCGCATCCGGAAAGAATTCCTCTCCGAGTTTGTCTCTAAGATATTTCGCAATAAGCGTATCATAATGGCTTGTATGTTCAAACACCTTGTAAGCAAGCTTGAATTTCGTTTTTACAGATATCTCCTTTGAAGCGCGCAGCTCGTCCAGTACCACTTTATAGTCGGAGGGATCGACGACAACCACAACATCCTGGTAATTCTTGGCGGCGGCACGGAGCATTGTCGGTCCGCCAATGTCAATATTCTCTATCGCTTCTTCAAGTTCGATATGCCCTTTGAGAATGGTCTGCTTGAATGGATAAAGGTTTATTATGACCATGTCAATAGGCTCAATCCCAAGTTCCTTTATCTGCTTCATATGCTCGGGGTTGTTTCTTATTGCCAGCAGTCCCCCGTGCACAGCGGGATGTAATGTTTTTACCCTGCCGTCAAGACACTCAGGAAAGCCTGTGACATCAGAAACGTTTGTTACTTTTACACCTGCGTCGGTAAGGGTTTTTGCCGTTCCACCCGTTGATATGATTTCAACTCCATATCCCTGCAGTTCTTTTGACAGTTCGACTATACCGGTCTTATCCGATACACTGATCAGTGCGCGCTTTATCATTAAAATCACTCCTTAATATCTTGATATTTATATTCATTTCTGTATTATTACCCTGCGTCCTTTCACTACCAGTCTTCCTTCTGCAAAGAGCCTGACGGCCTCAGGAAGTATTTCCCACTCTGCCTCTTCCATCACCCTTTTCTGCAATACTTCAGGCGTATCATCTTCCTTTACGCAAACCGCCTTCTGAAGGATTATCGGTCCCGTATCGGCTTCAAGGTCGACAAAATGCACTGTTGCACCTGTAACCTTGACACCGTATTCCAGAGCCTTCTGATGTGGTATTATTCCATAAAAGCCTTTGCCGCAAAAAGAAGGGATCAGTGCCGGGTGAATATTGATAATCCTGTTTTCATAATGCTTGACAAATCCCGTGCCTAATATCGAAAGAAAGCCTGCCATTACAACCAGTTTTACCCCGTAACTGTCAAAATGCCTTATAAGAGCGGCGTCATACTCTTCTATACTGGAGAAGCTCTTTCTGGGTATGCATGCAGAAGGTATACCATTCTTATCCGCGCGCTCCAGAGCATATACCCCTGCCCTGCTCGATACAACAGTTGAAATAACGCAGTCCTTTAAATAACCATCCCGGATTTTATCAACAATTGCCTGAAGATTTGTTCCCCCACCTGAAACCAGAACACCTATCTTTAACATATTTCAACACCAGCCTGGCCTTTAATAACTTCTCCGATTATATAGGTATTTTCTCCGTTACCGTTCAGATAATTCACCACTTCATCAGCTACATCTGCATCAACCGCCAGTACCATGCCTATGCCCATGTTGAAGGTATTGAAAATATCCTCCTGCCTTATATCGCCAAGATCACGCAGAAGATTGAAAATAGGGAGCACAGGCCATGTGCCCTTGACTATCCTTACTCTCAGTCCTTCAGGAATCATCCTGGGAATGTTTTCGATAAAGCCCCCGCCTGTTATATGTGAAATGCCCTTAATCTCATATTTGTCCTTCAAATCAAGGATAGTCTTCACATAAATCCTGGTTGGCTTCAGCAATTCTTCGCCAAGCTTTATCCCCAATGTCTGCACATGCTCCTGCAGCTTCTGCTGGTTGGGGTTTAAAAGCTTTCTGACAAGAGAATAACCGTTGCTGTGCAGGCCGGAAGACGCAAGCCCTATCAGTTTGTCACCCTCTTTAATGCTTTTACCGTCAATTATCCTGCTCTTGTCAACAATACCAACTGCAAATCCTGCTATGTCATATTCGTCTTCAGGGTAAAAGCCCGGCATTTCAGCAGTTTCTCCGCCTACAAGCGCACACCCTGCAGCAACACAACCATCAGAAACACCTTTCACAATATTGGCTACCTTGTCCGGATAGTTCCTGCCAAGAGCTATATAATCAAGGAAGAACAAGGGTTCCGCCCCGCTGCACACAATGTCGTTCACGCACATGGCCACGCAATCAATGCCAACCGTATCGTGTTTATCCATTAAAAAGGCAATTTTAAGTTTTGTACCTACCCCATCTGTTCCAGATACCAATACCGGTTCATCAAACCTGCTTTTACCAAGGGAAAACATTCCGCCAAAGCCACCAATATCACCGAGCACCTCAGGCCTGAATGTCCTTTTTACATGCTTTTTCATCAATTTAACCGCTTCATAGCCGGCTTCAACGTCAACTCCTGCATCTTTGTATGTTGCCATTCCGAATCTCCTCCAATTATCAGGCTAAGACTTATTCTTTACCTCATCCGCATGAAAACTTATTTGCTTCTTCCGGAACATCCATAGGATAATTTCCGGTCAGGCATGCATCGCAAAACCCGCCGCCCGAACCGGCCGGTGAACCTAAAAGCCCATCCAGGCTCAAATATCCAAGGCTGTCTGCACAGATAAGGTCTTTGATTTCCTCGACCGTATGCTTTGAGGCAACCAGCTCCTTCCTGGAGGAAATGTCTATCCCAAAGTAACACGGATATTTCAAAGGCGGTGAACTTACTCTCATATGAACTTCCGTAGCTCCTGCATCCTTAAGCATCTGCACGATACGCCTGGTTGTTGTTCCGCGGACAATAGAATCATCCACCAGTACTACTCTTTTACCCTTAACGGCGCTCTTTAACACATTGAACTTTATTCTGACACCGGTTTCCCTTTGTCCCTGCTGTGGCTGTATGAATGTTCTCCCTATATATCTGTTTTTTAAAAGCCCCTGTCCGTATGGTATTCCTGATTCCATAGAATATCCCAGCGCTGCAGAAAGGCCCGAATCAGGAGCACCTATTACGATATCGGCCTCAACCGGGTATTCCCTGGCAAGTTTCTTCCCGGCCTCGATCCTGGCATCATGTACGCTTGCCCCGTCAATAAAGCTGTCAGGCCTTGCAAAGTATACAAACTCAAATATGCACAACCTGGACTCCCTTGCAACCTCGGTCTGAATGGATGTTATTCCGTCATCGCCTATCAGGACAACCTCTCCAGGATTAACATCCCTTAAGAACTCAGCACCTACGGCATCCAAGGCACAGGTTTCGGAAGCAAGCACATAGGAATTATCGAGCTTGCCTATGCATAAAGGCCTTATCCCCAGCGGATCCCTTATACCGATAAGTCTTTTCGGAGTCAGAATAGCCAATGCATATGAGCCTTCCACCTGCTTCATCATTTTAACTATAGCTTCTTCTATACCTTCACTGGATATTCTGAGTCTTGAAATCAGGCTCAGAATAACTTCAGAGTCAGCTGTCGACTGGAATATGGCGCCCTCTTCCTCAAGCCTTTCGCGGAGCTCTCCCGCGTTCACGAGGTTTCCGTTATGCGCCAGCGCCATCTGGCCGTTTTTGTATTTTATAACCATGGGCTGCGCATTTTCACGCAGGCTTGCACCTGTTGTAGAATAACGCACGTGTCCGATGGCGATTTTCCCCTTCAGGTGGTTCAGAACGACATCGTTGAAAACCTCGGGCACAAGCCCCATATCCTTCTGATACAGGATTGTACCGTTGTCATTTACCGCTATGCCCGCACTTTCCTGACCTCTGTGCTGAAGCGCATACAAGCCGTAATAAGTCAGGTGTGCCACATCATGATTATCGCAATTGTATATTCCGAATACTCCACATTCTTCCTTCAATTTGTCCGGCCTGAAATCAAAATCCATAATTATTCTCCTAACGCTGTTTTGTAAAAAGCAGCCAAACATACCCGTTTTCATTTACTGCGATGTCATATTTCCTTTAATTTTTCCTGTAGTGCTTTATTTTTCTCTTCAACCTTTCTTGACAGATTATTTTTGTACTCCCTCATTTTAGGCCTTAAATCCTGATAACCTATGGAAAGCATCTGTACTGCCAATAAAGCCGCATTATCGGCACCATCTATTGCAACTGTGGCTACCGGTATACCGGAAGGCATCTGGACTATCGACAGCAATGAATCCAACCCGTCCATAGTAGATGATTTTACCGGCACCCCTATTACAGGCAAAGAAGTATACGCAGCCAGTACTCCCGGCAGATGTGCCGCCTTTCCGGCAGCAGCAATTATAAGGTCTACTCCGTTGTTTTCCGAATTTTTAGCAAACTCGGCAGCTTTATCAGGGGTCCTGTGAGCTGAGCATACCATTACTTCGGTACTTATTCCGAAATCCTTCAGCAGCTTTATACATCCCTTCATTATCGAAAAGTCGGAATCACTCCCCATGATCACCGCGACTTTCGGCTCCTTTACAGCCTTTATTGCTTTCTTCATCAAATCACTCCTTGAAACATTTTTACCGGCTTCGGATTTTTAAGCCTTAACATATCAGGGCACCTGAAAATTAAAGCTTAAAAATCCGAAGCCCGCCTTTACAGGCGGACTTCGTTTCAACTCCCTATTTTAAGGCATCCACTAAAAATCTCAGAAGGAACAGCGCAGTTACTATATACATTATCGGATGTACGTCCTTTGCCTTCCCTTTTGTTATTTTGGTCACCACGTAGAAGATGAATCCGGCAGCAACACCATTTGCTATACTGTATGTGAATGGCATGATAACTGCTGTAAAGAATGCAGAAGCCGCTTCTTCAAATTCTCCCCAGTTTACTTTGGCTATGGATTCCATCATCAATATTCCCACAATTATCAATGCAGGCGCTGTAGCTGCTGCAGGCACCATCAATGCGATTGGGGCAATAAACAGCGAAGCAAGGAAAAGTATTGCAACAGTCAATGAGGTTAATCCGGTTCGTCCGCCAACACTGATACCGGCTGCACTTTCTATATAAGTGGTTGTATTGCTTGTTCCAAGGAAAGCGCCTACCGTAGTTGCCGACAAATCTGCAAACAAAGCCCTGTCGAGCTTGGAGGCAAATACTCCTCCCTGTTTATGGGCTGCATTATCCTTATCATCAAATATGCCTGCTTTTCTTCCAGTCCCAAGGAATGTTCCTATACAGTCAAAAACATCCGACAGAACAAAAGCAAGGATTGTAGTCAATACAACAAATATTCTCGACGGGTCGGAGAACAGGCCGAACAGATCAAGCTTGAAAAATGTAGGTGCGATTGACGGAGGAACAAACGATTGGGCGGTAAGAGCGGGAAGCTGTGTAACACCCATGGGTATACCTATGATCGTTGCAGCTATAATACCTATAAGAATGGATCCTCTGACCTTCAAAAGCATCAGCACAACTATTATCAAAATACCTATTATAGCCAGAACAGATGACTTGTCGGTAAAATCAACAAGTGCAGGAACTACATCCTTTGCTATCACACCGCTGTCAGGAAGCTTAACCAGTATATTGTTGGCTTCCGTTGTGAAATTGAGGAGATGGGCATCCTTCATACCTATGTATGCTATGAACAGTCCTATGCCTCCGCTTATTGCATACTGCAGGGATGCCGGTATTGCATCAATCAGCATCTTTCTTACTTTTGTAACTGTTATAACAATGTTTACCAATCCACTTATCAGTACGATACCCAAAGCCTGCTGCCATGAAAACTTCAAAGCCAGGCAAACGGTGAAAGTAAAGAATGCGTTCATACCCATTCCAGGAGCCTGAGCATATGGAACATTAGCGATCAATGCCATAATCAATGTTGCCAGGGAAGCCGATATGATAGTTGCGGTGAAAACCGCACCTTTATCCATTCCGGTAATTGATAGGATGGCAGGATTCACAAATATGATGTACGCCATAGTGATGAATGTTGTAAGTCCTGCAATGATTTCCGTCCTAACATTTGTACCGTTCTCGGTAAGCTTGAAAAACTTGTCCATAAGAAAATGACCCCTCCTTATTTATATATGCTTTTAATCCAACAGACCGCAATACGGTCTGGTCAAGCCTTCATTGGCAAGCCGGAATTGTATAGCATTATAAAACAGTACATCTTTCGTAATATCCAAATAATCCTGTCAGCAAATTAAAGCACTAAACCATTAACAAATATTCAAAGTAACATAGAAAATGATTACCAGGTACTCCTCCAGAAGCTTAAGTAAGGCTGATTTTAAGTAAATCCGAAGTTTTTTCACACTACTTATACTATCAAACTACCACACAGTTTGTCAATGCAACTTATGATAAATTTACGAACATTTTTATGGTGTATCTCACTAATATTCGTATTTATACCTGATTACAAAAAAAATGGAGCGTTTTTCAACACCCCATTATCATATCCGCTCCGTTCAATTATTCCCACTCTATTGTTGCCGGGGGTTTGCTGGTTATATCGTAAACCACCCTGTTTATATGCTTTACTTCATTTACAATCCTGTTGGAAATCCGCTCCAGCAGATCATACGGTATCCTCGCCCAGTCTGCCGTCATGAAATCAGTTGTTGTCACTGCCCTGAGCGCAAGCGTATAGTCATAGGTGCGTTCATCCCCCATCACACCCACACTCCTCATGCCTGTCAGTACCGTAAAGTACTGGTTTATCTCTCTCCCCAGTCCGGCATTCTTGATTTCCTCCCTGAATATATGGTCGGAATCCCTGAGAATTTCCAGCTTATCCTTTGTAATGTCGCCTATCACCCTTATGGCAAGCCCAGGACCAGGGAAAGGTTGACGCCATACTATGTCCGCTGGTATTTCAAGCTCTTCCCCGACCTTTCTTACTTCATCCTTGAAGAGATTTCGCAAAGGCTCTATGATTTCCTTGAAATCAACATAATCAGGCAGCCCACCTACATTGTGATGGCTTTTTATAACGGCCGCATCTCCCACACCGCTTTCGATGACATCAGGATATATAGTTCCCTGTACCAGGAAATCCACCGTGCCTATTTTCTTCGCTTCATCTTCAAAAACCCTTATGAATTCCTCCCCTATGATCTTCCTTTTTCTTTCAGGATCTGAGATTCCGGCGAGCTTGTTTAAAAACCTGTCTTCCGCATTTACCCTTACAAGGTTTATATCGTACTGGTTCCTGAATACCTGCTCAACCTGGTCTCCTTCATATTTCCTGAGCAGGCCGTGATCCACGAAGATGCAGGTGAGCTGTTTTCCTACAGCTTTATGCATCAGAACAGCGGCAACCGATGAATCAACTCCTCCGGAT
>CALMWN010000204.1 GCA_937873555.1 uncultured Clostridia bacterium | reverse complement strand
AAATTTTTTTTATAATTTAATATGTGAGCAGACCTTGATTATGAAAAAGTATTCATAATCAAGGTCTGCCAGTGAGACAAGCCTTAACCCTTGAGACCTGTAGTGCTTATGCCTTCAACCAGGTAACGCTGGAAGGCGAGAAATACCACGAATACCGGTACCAGAGACAGCGTCGCCATAGCCAGCATTGCACCCCAGTTGGTTACTGCAGCAGGATCGGCAAACATCCTGATTGCGAGGGGTATGGTATAAAGCTTTGGTTTACTGAGATACAGCAGCGCTGCAAAGAAATCATCCCACCGCCAGTAGAAGGAAAAAATCGTAGAGGTTATGAGCGCCGGTGAAAGCAGAGGCAGTATTATCCTGTAGAAAATCGCATACCTTCCGCAGCCGTCTATCTTGGCAGATTGGTCAAGCTCTGCAGGTATACCCTGTATGAACTGCACCATAAGGAATATGAAAAACGGTTGTCCGAGAAATTGAGGAACTATAAGCGGCTTGAAGCTGTTAACCCAGTTTAGCTCATGAAATATTACGAACTGGGGAATCATTACAACCTGAAAAGGAAGCATCATGGATATCATCATACAGGCAAACCAGAATTTCTTCCCGATAAACCTGATTCTCGCAAATCCGTATGCAACCAGCACCGAAGATGCAACCGCACCAATTGTGGAGGTTATTGTTATAATGAAGGTGTTTTTGAAAAAAACGCCGAAAGATGCTCCGCCAAATCCCTTCCAGCCAATAGCATAGTTTTCGAATTTGAAATGCTTCGGTAGCAGGGTTGCTGCGTTCTGGAATATTTCAGTATTGTCCTTGAAGGAGGCGAAAAGCATCCACAAAATAGGATACACCATAAGGTATCCGAAGGCTATTACGCAAAAGTGATAAATGAAAATTTTCAATACCTTCATGTTTCTTCTATGTCTTACAGCAGCCCTTTGTGCTGCTGCGAATGTGTTTTCCATACCGTCATACCTCCTTCGACTCGTAGTGAACCCATGCTGATGAGGATTTAAACGCCAGTGCTGTCAGCCCGCCGATAATCAACAGCATAACCCACGCCATTGCGCATCCGTAACCCATTTCATAAAACTCGAATGCCCGCTTGTAAAGATACAATGCATACAACAGCAGGTTGTCCAGAGGTGCCCCTGTACCGTTTGAAATAATGAAGGATTGTGTAAATGACATAAATCCGTTTATAAGCTGCATTATAAGGTTAAAAAGTATTACAGGCGTCAGCATGGGAATGGTGATCCTTAAGAACTTCTGTATGGAGTTTGCACCATCCAAAACTGCAGCTTCATAATAGCTTTCCGGAATCTGTTTCAGCCCTGCCAGGAATATGAGCATGGAAGAACCGAACTGCCAAACCGCAAGAATTATGAGCGTCCACAGTGCAGTCTTGGGATTTCCCAGCCAGTTGGTTTTTGAATCTATGCCAAAAACCATAAGAACGGCATTGATTACTCCGTCACCGCCGAAAATCCTCTTCCACAAAACCGCTATTGCCACGCTTCCTCCGACAATGGAGGGAATGTAGTACACGGCACGGTAAACTCCCACCATCCTGGACCTTACCGTAAAAAGCATGGCCACAAAAAGCGCAAACGCAAGTCTTAATGGAACTGATACCAGTACGAAAAAGAAGGTGACGCCCAAAGACTTCCAAAACTTGGGGTCATTCGTGAACATTCTTTTAAAATTTGCAAGTCCGGCAAATTTCGGTGCCGACAAAAGGTCAAAATATGTGAAGGAAAAATACAGTGATGCAAGAATAGGTATAAGAGTGAAAACAAAAAAGCCTATAAGCCATGGTGAAATGAAAACATATCCCGCAAAGTTGTCATTGTCTAACAACCTTCTGAGTGTGGGGCGTTTTGCAGTAATTGCTTTGGTTTTTGAAACATCTGTCGTGTTAGACATTATATTACTCATAGCCCTTTACAATCTCCTTGTTTTAAAATTCAGGCCGGCCATTGAGTTGAAGTGAAGCCATACCTTCGGTATCCTTAATGACCGGCCGCATTTATTGATCATGATGCATACTCATTTTCATTACTTTTACTTTTTATTCTTGGCAAGAGCTTCGTTTGCCTGCTTCATGAATTTTACAGCGGCATCCTTGGGTGAAGTCTTTTCAAATACCACTTCATCATAAACATCCTTGAAGCCCTTACTGATTGCTGCAGCTCCGGGAGGTTCGGGAGGGTCTATCGGAGTAGAGTTCTTTTCTGCAACAGCTATAAATTCAAATGTCTTTTTTGTGTTTTCATCAACAGAGCTCTTAATACCGTCCCTGACCTTTGAAGAAACCGGCACGCCGCGTTCCGCCAAAAGGACTTTATTCGCTTCAATATCATTTGTAAAGTAGTCCACAAACTTCACGCTTTCTTCTTTTGAAGCTGATTTTGCAGATACCGAGAAGAATTGTGAAGGCTTCAGATAAGATCCGGGTTTGCTTCCGCCCTTTGGAGGCATAATTATTGTCAAAGGCCTTTTAGCAGCTGTGGCGAATGCAACCAGCTGATTGCTCCAGCAGCTTGTCATAAATGCATTTCCTTTTGAAATCGGGTTGTCATCTATCGATTTCACTGAAACCAGTGCATCGGGCTTTGTAAATATTCCGGCCTTTGTAAGTTTAAGAGCTCTTTCAAGCAGATCCGCAGGGATCTTTTCGTCTGTAAAGCCCAGAGCCGTACCATCCGCATTGTAGAGGGTCTTTCCTTCCTGTCTTGCCCTGTATTCCAGCATAATATAAGGATTTCCGAAGTACAAAGGCTCAGACTGTATACCTGTTGCTTTTGTAACCTTTGCCAGGATGTCCTCATACTGTTCCCAGGTCCAGTCATCCTTCGGTTCCGGAACACCGGCTTTTTGGAATACTGCAGGATCGAATAAAATTGATTGTGAATTTGTACCGAGCGATATTGCATAGAATCCGCCATTCTTGGAGCCGCTGGCAATAACATTTTCACTTATGTCCTTTGTGTTCAGAAGGCCTGATTTCACATATGGGTTAAGGTCTTCCAGCAGTTTCTTTTCAATATACTGGCCTATGTATGCATAGTCCTGCTGAATTACATCCGGAAGATTATTTGCAGCGGTTTGTGTTGCAAGCTTGTCCCAATACCCATCCCATGCCACCATTTCAGCTTCGAAGGAAACATTTGGGTTCTTCTGGGAATACATGTCCATTACTTTTTGTGTACGTTCGTTTCTTGGCTGATTACCCCACCAGCAAACTCTAAGGGTAATCTTCTTGGAAGGATTTGCAGCTTTTGATGAGTCTGTACCGGCCGGTTGGTTGGACGCGGTACCACCGCTTTTGTTGCACCCTGTGAGGGCAAGCGACAGAACTAAAGTTGATGCGAGCAGTAAAGATACAACTTTTTTCATTTTTCCAACTCCTTATAAATATTTTGCTTTACACATTAATTGTAATTTTAATTTATTCTTTCAGGAATAAAAAAAAGCGTCTATTTTGTTCAAAAAAATGTGTAAATTTTATCCCAGCCGTTTTTTGTACTCAGTAGGTGAAAAGCCGGTATATTTCTTGAACACCTGACTGAAATACTGCGGATTGTCACCCAGGCCTATCATCCTTGCTACTTCATAAACTCTGTCGGCTTCACTGCTTTCAATCAATTCCCTGGCCTTTTGCATCCTTATCCTTAAAACATAATTGGAGAACTTCTCTCCCGTCTCCTTATAGAAAAGC
>CALMWN010000203.1 GCA_937873555.1 uncultured Clostridia bacterium | reverse complement strand
CTTCATAACCGGTTGCGTCGGTTACAGGCTTCCAGGATACGGTCATTTTTGTATCTGCAGCAACGGCGGCAACATTTTGTGGTGCAGACAAAAGAGTCGTTTTAATGACTTTAACACTCCAGATACCGACACCCCCGGCATTTTTCGTTCTTACCCGGTAAGCATGCTGCGTATTGGGTGCCAGTCCATTGTGCACAAAAGCAGTGGAATTGCCATTATCTATCACCAGTCCGTCAGCTTCAATATCATAGCCTGTTACGCCTGCTGTAGCTGCCCAGGTAACAGATATGGATGTGTCGGATGCAATTGCATCCAAGCTTGAAGGAATTTCTATAAGGGTCGTTTTTGTGATAGGTAAACTCCAGTTTATATCTCCGCTGGCGTTCTTGACTCCAATCCTGTAAGTGTATTGGGTCAACGGAGTCAGATTGCTATGAAGATAGGACGTACTTGAACTGTTATCTACAACCGTTCCGTTTGCGTCCACAAAATACGCTGATGCTCCTGTCACAGCGCTCCATGTTACCGACATGGCAGTGCTTTGCGGAGTTACCGTTATGTTGGATGGAACTTGCAGTAAAGCATTCCTCACAATATTAACGCTCCAATCACCGGCCACGGTATTTGTTTTAGCCCTTACCCTGTAAGAATGCTGAGATCCAGGTACCAATCCATTATGCTCAAATGTAGTGATCGCCCCATTATCCCTTGCAACGCCGTCTGCTTCTATATCATATCCCGCCGCGCCATTCACGGCACTCCATGTAACAATAATAGCGCTCTCTGCAGGCGCTGCAGATATGTTGGAAGGTACTGCAAGCAAAGTGGCCTTTATTACCGGAGAACTCCACCCTCCGGCGATGTTTGTGCCGCTTCTTGCTCTGACCCTGTATGTATGTGCCGTTCCAGGGGCAAGCATATTATGGGTATAGGTTGTATTTGTTCCGTTGTCTATTACCTTGCCATCAGCTTCCACGTCATATCCTGTCGAATTACTCACCGGATCCCAGCTTATGTTGATGTAGGTTTCGTAAGCTTCCGCAGAAATATTTGATGGAGTTGCCACTGGATACAGCTGGCTCTGAGGTATTAATTCCTTGGCCTCAAATGCATTAGACCAGTATAGTCTTGCAACCGCCCCTCCGTGGTCTTCTGTGTATTCCAGCTTGATGTCGTACTTCTGGTCTGCAGTCATGCTGATATTTCCACTTTCATATGTCATGCCGTTTGCATCCCAGTTATCAATCAACAGCTGGTTATTTACCCAAAACCTCACTCCGCCGTGAGTTTCGGTATAAAATGTATAAATTCCCGTAAATTTCGGCTGTACCTGGCCTGTCCACCTGACGGAAAACGTATCCTTGTCCATGGACGGGTCTGGAGAGCCGCTGCCCCAGTTATAGTCAATAACCGGGTCTACTCTGGTTATCTTAAGGTTTTTAAAATCCATATTGTCATAGTATTCGCCTTTGAGTCCTGTGCCGTCTCCTGATGCTGCAGATGTCGCCACCCGCAGTTCCATACTTTTTGCCGACATATTATTGGCCAAGTCATAGGATGCGACCTGATAAACATATACTGTCGCAGGAGTCAGATTCGAATCTTTGTAATATACGCTTGAGTACACACTTTCTGACACAGTAGCAAGCTGAGTGCTGTTCCTGTATATGATATAACCTGCAACACCTGTGTTGTCAGTAGATTTGTCCCATGTAAAGGTGACACTGTTCTGGCTGACATCCTGAATTGTCAGGTTTTGAGGTACTGATGGGGGAATAGTATCCGTAATTTGAGCGGATGTTGGTGAGGATGTTGGGGCAGGTGTTGGTGTCGGAGTAGTAGTAGGCGTGGGTGCGGGTGTTGGGACCACATAACCGCTTGTGAGAATTCTCAGATAGTTGATTCTCGTTTGCTTATCCCCTGCGTTCCCTTGATCAACCGTCAGCTTCCCGTCGGTAACACTGACAGTCCTTGTAAAAGTGATGAACTGGCCTGCAGCCAGGGTTTTATAGCTCCAATAGTTTATGCCTTCAACATTTACGGTATGTGAGCTTCCATAGACAGCATCGCCGATGCTCACCGTCACATCATAATTTCCGTTCGGCAGCTGTATCTCCCATACGCCTCCGGTATGAACCTGGCACAAGGTGTCTGTCGGCAGGTTTGAATACACATTCCTGGTAACAGTCACATCGGTATGGTCGATATTCCATCCGTAAGTATAGCCGTTCCTGCTGCCGTAAATTTCACCGTAATCAGGCAGGTAGCCTGATGGAATTGCAGTGCCTGCAGGTTGAAAATTGATACTGATGTCCACGTTTTGGCCCTGTGCTTTTACCGTATTGGTGGAATATAAAGCTTCGCCTGTAAGCCCCAAACATTGAATCAACAATGCCAGACATAAAATTAAAGAAACCAGTTTATACTGCTTTTTCACACATCTTCCCCCTTAGCATAATAAAGGTATGAATCCTTCAAATGGCATTGGAATGCGATTTAAGTACATAAATTGGTAATTGACAGCAAGAAACCGCTTCCAAACTACAGGCACTTGAATTAACGGAGCAGGATGCAATCAAAGCGATATAATTTTATACATGAAAAGAAGGGAAAGAATTGAAGAACAGACGATTCTTTTCTAAAAATTAAATTGCCGGTTGCACTACTGGCTCCATACAGTCTAAAGTGCCCAGATATTGACTGTATCTCAACGCCTCAATTTAATTCGATATTAAATTTTACAGCATTATACTGCATCAGCCTTTTCTATTCCTGTAACATATGCCAAATTATGTAGTATAATGTAATTGTTAATTCTACAATACATTTCATTATTTTACAATATATTTTAATAATCTTTTTTGTTAACTTTTCTGGAAAAAGCAAGGGGATGGTTCTTTTGCTTCCAATTCATGGAATCAAAAGAACCATCCCCTTGCTTTCGTTTCTATTGATTAATATGCATTGATATAATTCTTTATGTTGTTGTAGCAGATATCCTGCACCATTTTGCCCAGGAGCTTCATATCGTTTGGAGCTTCCCCGTCCAGAACGAACTCTCCTATCAGTGTGCAGAGGATCCTTCTGAAGTATTCATGCCTTGTGTAGGATAGGAAGCTTCTTGAGTCGGTGAGCATTCCGACAAACTTGCTAAGAAGTCCTATGTTTGCAAGGTCTGTCATTTGCTTGATCATTCCATCCTTCTGGTCGTTGTACCACCAGCCGGAGCCCAGCTGTATCTTGCCCGGGATTCCTCCGCCCTGGAAGCAGCCGCCTACCGATGCCAGCACCTCATTGTCATTTGGGTTCAAGGAATAAAGTATGGTC
>CALMWN010000202.1 GCA_937873555.1 uncultured Clostridia bacterium | reverse complement strand
GATAAAGGATAATATTGCAAATAGAATATATATAGTAGAAAATATAGGAGTGGGTTAAATTGTATATAATTCTAATCAAAGGCTTTAGGAGGAAAGCAGCATTGTTTTGTCTTGTTTCAATGCTTTGGATCCTGATGTTCCTTATGTCCGGCTTGATAATAAAAAACAGCCTCCTTATGAAAGTCACGATTAATAACTTCCTGACATTTTCATTCCCACTCGAATTTCAGATAGATTATATCTACATAAATGAACAGGCCGCAAACAAGGAAATTGAAGTGAATTCCACCTTTGTAAAGCCTGTTGCAAGAAAATTTTCAAATTATAAATCAATTGAAGGCCATTTCAGCTTTGATTATCCCTCCAGTTTCGATTTGAACCAAAAAAGCTTCAGCGGTTCTGATATACTCTATCACATAGACTTTCAGAACAAATCTCTGAATGTGCATGGCTTTGTACAGGTTTGGAATCTTCCCTTTGCGCTTGAGGAATTTCTTAAAAAGTCAAAAGAAAACTCTACCCAAAGCTATAAATACTTTAGCGAAAAAGCAATTTCCGTGCATGATTTGCCTGGATTCTTCTGGGATTATGCAGTGTTGGGGAATGATAACAAATATTACAAGGGGCAGGAAGTGTTTTTGAAAAAAGGGTCCAACATGTATCGGATAGCATACTTCACACCTGAATCTGAATGGAGCAAATCACACTCCGATATATTCTGGGGCATGGTTAACTCCTTTAAGTCTTATTGATTATTTAACTGCAGAAACTGCATGCCTGCATTCAAAAGTTCTGTATCGGCAATTTTCACGCAGTTCCTCCCTGATGCTTTTGCTTCGTACAATGCTGTGTCGGCACTTTTTAAGAGCTCCTTGGGCGATACCGTGCATTCAGGATAGTTCGATATTCCAAAGCTTGCAGTCATAGATGCAGTGATAAGCTCGTCCTTGATAATTGCTTGTGAAATAATCGAACGCAGGCTTTCAACCTTCTCGTGAGCTTCACTCAGGCTGGTATGCGGAAAGAGAATGATGAATTCCTCTCCGCCATATCTTGCTATTATATCCGTACTCCTCAATGAGCTGCTTACCAGTTCCGCTATTGTTCTTATGACCTTGTCCCCGAAAAGATGCCCGTATGTATCATTAAAACGTTTGAAGTAGTCTACGTCGAAGATTGCAAGGGAAAGTTCATACTTTTCATCAACAGCTTTGCTGAATTCCATTTCATATCTTTCCTGAAAATACAACCGGTTATATATACCAGTCAATCCGTCAATCCTGGCAAACTCCTGCATCTGCTGGTATAATTCGGCATTTTCAATGGCTATGCCCACCTGCTGCCCTATGATGTCCAGCAGCCTGACATTTTCATTATCAAATGCGTTGTAGTATTTATGTTCTATTAACACCAGGCCGTATTTACGGGCTTTTGTGAGCAAAGGGATGCAGATAAGCGAGCTTACTTCCCTTCCCTTCGCGAAAACATATTCGTCCGAATCTACAAAATTATTCAGAATAGGCTTTCCGCTGCTTAAAACATCAAAAAGCACTTCACAGTTGATATTGTCATTCAAAATCGAAATCTCAGTTTTATCTCTGATGTTGGTAGTATGTATCTTAAGCCTTTTTTTACTTTCATCCAGCATGATTATTGTTGAATTGCTTACACCCATGACCCCAAGGATTATATCACTGACAAACTTCAGGAGTTCATTGATGTCAAAAATAGAACTGATAGCCTGGCTTATCTGCTGAAGTGTGTAAAATTCGCCTACCTTTTTTGTCAGTTCCTTATTCACGTCCTCAAGCTTGGTATTTGTCTCTTTGGATTTTTCATACTGGTTCTGGATTTCATCCTGCGCAGCTGCTATTTGAACATACTTTTCCCTAAGCTCCTCAAGCAGGCCCTTGTTTTCCCTGTCGACTTTAATAGAGTCCTTGTATATACCGTCACAGTAAATGACTACAAAAATAAGAAATACATAGAAAAATCCAATATAGAAAATGTATTCAGAAACACTGTCATTGATGTTGAATCCCGGATATAAATATGCTTTTCCCGCGTTAAGCAGCAGATCGAGGGAAAACACGTAGACAGCCATTTTCAACGCAGGACTGCGTCCCTTGCAAAGGCTTGTAATTGCAATCGGGCAGATCACAAAGCCGTATCCCCAGTATCCTATATTGAAAAATGATATTATAAAAATGAAGAAAGTCAGCTCGAAAAGTCTCATAACCAGATATATCTGTGCCGTATCTATGAGCTTTGCCTTAATCTGCCGAAGCTTTAGAAGATTTAAAACTATAACTGATAAAAATATTATAATATCTGAAATAATTGTCTTTTTATTAATGATTTCAACCGTATTCCATAATTTTCCAGTCAATGAATAAACAAAAACTATTCCTATAATTGCCCAAAAAAGCTTTACGTACATCAACTCATATCTCTCACTCTTACTCACTGCAACACTTCCTTTTGACACAAATACAATTCATCCCTAAAAAAATCATTTTTGCCAGAATATATCAATCTTATCTCCCGGCTTTATCACATCTGTAAACGAAGCCTGGCTGCCGTTCAGTCTCAATACAATATTCCCCTGGGGCTTTGTAAGATCAAAATTTATATAATTGAATACGTCAACAAAAATATACTGTTGTTTTCCACCTTTCAAACAGATATCTTCACCATTTACAGCTACGACAATTGAATTGGGCGGCATGGGGTCCGCTTTCAATTCCTTCTGTACATTCTCACCGGGGACAGTATTGTCATTGTGCACCTCTGTGGAAGTTTTTCCGGACTGAGAAAGCAAAGAATTGTTTGCGACACTCTCGCTTCTTTTGCCATACTGGACTTTATCCCCATTTTCAAGTACATATCCGTTGTCAACTTCATTTCCGTTCACCTGTATAAGAATGTCGTCACCATCAATTTCCGATACCCTGAAAAGATCTTCAATTGTAGAAATATCGTTCATATAAATAATATCTCCATCATTTACTATACTGTCATAAGCTGCAGTATCTCCATTAATGTATACTTTTGTGCCGATCTGGAATTTTGCCCCGTTAAAAGTTATTTCTCCGCCTTTTTTTGCAGGAACAAAATCAGAAATCCTTACCTGTGCATTTTCTCCATTCTCCGCGGGAATAACCTTAATATTGTCTCCGGGCTTGAGTATGGTCTCAAGATTGGCAGGAGACTCATTTACATAAATTTCTGCCGGCTTACCATGTCCTCCCCTGATGGTTTTCTTTGTACCGTTCAATTCAAAAACCAGGCTTTTCCCGGATCTGCCAATCAGCTGATCAGGGTTGAATCCGATGAGTATGAGTGCATCCGCTATGGTGAGCTTCTTTGAATTGAACAGACGTATTTTCTTTCCGTTCAGCATAACAGAAAGGAAATCCTGTCCCCTTTGCATCTGTGCAGTGATTGCAATACCGAAGGGAGTAATTGCTTCCGGCCCGGACAGTTTTTTACCGCTGTATCTGATATTCTGAATTATATCCCGTCCTCTTACAACAACCCTGTCTTTGGGCAATCCTAACTGAGTTGCAAGTATTTCTGTCAAACCGGGTATCTGACTGCCGCCTCCTATGAGGAAAACAGCATTGGGAGCCTTGTTATTGTATTCAAGTATCTTCTGTGATATGGTTGCCGCAAGCAGTTCAACGGACGGTCTTATTACATTCATTACTTCTGTTGCCGGCACATTGTGTTTATTACCCAATATATTTGAAAACACAATACTATCCTTGTTCCCCGACAGAGCTATCTTTATGCGTTCACCTGTATTGAAATCCACGAGGTAATTCTGGGCAATTTTTTCAGTTATCTCATCCCCTGCAACGGGTGCCATCGCATAAGCTACCACACTTCCATCCTTGGTCAGGGCAATATCTGAAGTACCTGCGCCTATGTCAACCAATGCAAGATTCAATAGCCTCAAATCCTTGGGTATGGTGACATTGATTGCCGCTATCGGTTCCAGGGTAAGGCTTACAACCTCAAGCCCGATCCTGTTCATAACGGTATAAAGGCTGTCTACCACTATATGTGGAAGGAATGTAGCCAGTATGTCCACCCCGATCTTTTTCCCTTTATGCCCTATCAGAGAGGAAATGGTAAAACTGTTCAGGTAATAATTTATTACACTGTAGCCTACGCAGTAAAACTGTGTCTTTTCTTCCTGTACCGCTTCACTGTCGAGCATCATCTGTGCTTTTTGAATGCCTTCTATCTCTATGCTGCTGACAAGCTCCTGGTCGATCTCGCTTCCGCTGTCAATCTCCCTTTCCGTCCTCACCTGGCAAGTCTTCAGTACGCGCCCCGCTGCAGCGATTGCAACCCTTGAGAGGGGCATCCCTATATTTTTTTCCAGTCTTTCCTTTATTTCTTTCGTAACTTCCGATACCTGCCTGATATCATGAATCTGCCCGTCAAGCATTGCCCGGTTCTTATGTTCAAGGACTTCCGCCGACAAGACCTTGAATTTATCATCCTCCGGTACGCCGACAATGCCCACGACAGTCCTAGTACCTATATCCAGTGCAAATATAAGCTCATCAGTATCATAACCGGCAGCAGTTGCTTTCGATGCTTCCTTTTGTTTGCCCAAACTGATAACTTTTCTGGTTTTTTTTGATTTTTTCGCCTGACTGTGTTCCAGCGCCATATTCATAACACCTCTTCAGTCAACGGTCACCTTTACATACCGGTTTACCGTATTCATTATTGTTTGGAGACAGTGCCTCTTCCGTAATCGCAAAAGCTGCTGATGGCACATTCGCTGCACATCGGTTTTCTAGCCATGCATATGGCTCTTCCGTGATAAACCAGCTGATGACAGAACCTGCTCCAATCCTTTTGCGGTATTATCTTCATCAAATCGAATTCCACTTTTGTCGGATCATCATGCCTTGTCAGTCCAATACGCTTTGAAAGCCGCTTTGCATGTGTATCGACTACAATACCCGGTATGCCGAATGCATCCCCTAAAACCAGATTTGCCGTTTTTCTGCCAACTCCCGGCAGCTTGAGCAATTCTTCCAATGTTCCGGGCACCTTTCCTTCATGCACTTCAATTAGCAGTTTGCAGCAGTTTATAATATTCCGCGCTTTATTGTGGTAAAACCCGGTAGACTTGATATCCTCTTCAAGCACTTTTATATCAGCTTTTGCAAAATCATACACATTTTTATATTTTTTGAACAGGGTCCTGGTAACCATATTAACTCTGGCATCTGTACATTGAGCGGCAAGTTGCGTGGATATCAACAGCTGAAGCGGATCTTTGTAATCCAGTGTACAGTCTGCAAGAGGATAAAGCTTGTCTAAAATTTCAATGATTTTTTCAACATCCTGTTTTATATTCACAATTTCAACTCCTGTATTATATCAAATAAATTACAAAAAATCATTTTAATTACCAATTTTATGTTACAGTATACAATAATTCAACTTTTGAGAAATTAACTGCCACTTATTTTATCATTAAAGAAGTAAATTGGATATAAGCAATAACTACTATTAATCTGTAAAATATTAAATTAAAAAACAGTATAAAATGGGTTGATTTATCACCAGGCGGTGATAAATCAACCCATCAAAATACTTAATAATTGTTCTTACGATTCTGCAGACTTATCCCCTGTATCTTTTTTCCCTGGCCATATGATAGAGATTCATGTATTTCTCTGCAGGGATACTCCATGAAAAATCTTCATCCAATGCTTTGCCAACAAGCTGCTTCCACTTTTCCCGCTTGTTGTAAAGGCTTAGTGACCGTTTAACGGCATCCAGCATTTTATCTGATGAAAATTCCTCGAATGAAAAACCGTTTCCGGTTTCCGTAATTGAATCGTAATCTGATATGGTGTCAGCCAGGCCTCCTGTTGCACGGACTATAGGAATCGTTCCATATCTTAAACTGATAATCTGTCCGAGGCCGCAGGGTTCAAACCTGGATGGCATTAAAAACATATCGCTTCCGGCATATATCCTTTGGGCAAGTGCTGCATTGAAACCTATATACACTCCAATTTTATCATGGTATTTTACCTTTGCATTTTTAAAATAATTTTCATAATATTCATCCCCTGAACCCAATAAGACAAACTGCATATCCAGGGACATCATTTCGTCCATTACATCTACGATGAGGTTCAGCCCCTTTTGTCCCGTCAGTCTTGAAATCAGTCCTATGACCGGCATATCCCCGACAGGAAGTCCCAATTCCTTTTGCAGAACGTATTTGTTTTCTTTTTTGCCGTCAAAGGAATCGCTGTCAAAGTTTTTGTATATTCTCGGATCTGTTCCGGGATTGAATTCCTCGTAGCTTATTCCATTCACAATTCCGAATAGTTCATTTGATCTGCTTTTGAGCAAACCCTCAAGCTTTTCCCCATACTGTGGAGTTTGGATCTCTTTTGCATATGTCTCACTTACAGTATTCAATATGTCTGCATAAACCAACCCTGCCTTCATAAAATTGAATACTCCGTAAAATTCCACCTTATCAGGAGTAAAAAGTTCTTCCCCAAGATTGAACAGTCTGATGGTGTCCTTGGAAAAGTGCCCCTGATATTCAAGATTGTGTATTGTGTAAATAGTTGCAATGTTGCTGTAGAAAGGGAACTTTACGTATTGCTCCTTGAGCAGCATGCATATGGGGCCGGTATGCCAGTCGTTGCAGTGTATGATATCCGGCTGGAAATTTATTCTCGGAAGCATTTCCAGTACGGCTCTGCAAAAGAATGCGAACCTCTCGGCATCATCATAATGACAGTATATACCTTCCCTGTCATAGTAATGATAATTGTCTATGAAATATACCTGTACCTTCCCGTTCTCTTCTTTTGTCCTGTAGTCTGAGGCAGCACTTCTTATTATGCAGGTTTCCTTCTTCTGACCTATTTCAACCGGAAAATCCGTAATATAGTTCATGGATGCCTTTATGGATTTGTATCTGGGCATTACGACTCTGACATCATTGCCCACTGCACACAACGATTGCGGCAGAGAACCTGCCACATCAGCCAGCCCCCCTGTTTTGGCATAAGGAGAAACCTCGGCCGATACGAATAATATCTTTAAATTTTCTTTTTTCAACATTTTTAATCCCCCGTCGGTAATTGCATTAACTAATAAAAATTAACACATAACAGCCAAATATTCAATAGCTATAACTGGCAATACCGATCCGAAACTCTCAAGTCACAGATTCAGCGTTTTTTCTCCTTGTTGAGCATGCTTTTGATAGCTTTTGCCAAAGCTGCTGTCGTATCTTCCTGTTTCATCCTTTCTTCCAATTCACTCTTCCTTATTTCTATCGGTTTTATCTTCTTTTTTTGTGGATCAAATGTACCCATAACCTATCACCTCATTGGAACCGGCATATTGATAAATTACCGACCTTGATGCATCTACTATTACCGGATCAAATTGAGTTCCCTTGGCATTTTTCAATTCATCAAGCGCCTGCTCGAATGTCATACCCTTTCTGTAAGGCCTGTCGCTTGTCATTGCGTCAAATGCATCCGCTATACTTAAAATCCTTGCGAAGCTGCATATTTTCTCACCGACTAGTCCACTGGGATAACCTTTGCCGTCATATCTTTCATGGTGTTGCAATATCGCTTCACGGCCATTCTTAATGAATTCTATGTCCTTTAATATATTGTATGCAATGAGGGGATGCTTCTTGATTTCCTTGAACTCGGCATCATCCAGCTTCGAAGGTTTGTTCAGGATGTATGGTGAAATTCCGATTTTCCCTATATCATGCAGAATGGCTGCATAGCGGAGTTCATTCATCTGTTCGTTTGTATAATTCAAGCTTTTGGCTATTTCGCACGAAATTACCATTACCCTCTGGCAATGCCCTCTGGTATATGGATCATTGGCCTCAATAGAGTTGGCAAGTGCCATGACCGTCTGCAGGTATCCGGTCTGGATTTCACCATAGTATTTTTTAAGTTCCTCATTTTTGTCATTCAATTCTTTTTTGGTTGTATTCAATTCCTCGATATAACTGTTCAATTCTTCATTTACAGCGGCTGCTTCTTCGTATAAGGCTTCGATTTCCTGCTTCTGGTTGTAAATATTATCAAACATTTCTGCGTTTTTTATTGCCACTGCGGCATTATTTGCAAGGTTGACCATAAAATCGACGTTTACCCTGGAAAATGTATCAGGTTCACCACTTTCTATAAAAACCACACCCACCATCTCATCCGAAATATTCAAGGGGAGTGCGGCCTTGTCTCCATAACTGCCTCTGTTTGCTATCAATGCATTTATCTTTACCACCGGTTGTCTGCTTTCAAAACATGCCCTTACAGAAGTATCATTATACAGGTAATTCCCGACTTCCCCGAAAGTTATGCTTCCGAACTCATATCTGCAGGTCAGTTCTCCAGTATCTTTGTCGATGAAACATATGAAGTACCTGTCGCAGCCTGTGAATCTGTTAAAAATCCTGTAAATATACTCAATCACTTTTTCAATCTCTATGGAAGAAGAAATTATTTCTGATAAATTTTTCAGGGCCTCCATTTCCTGATTCTTCAATTTCAACTCGGCTTGTGATTTATCAAGCCGTTCCATAAGATTTGAGCTTTTGGTATGAAATTCGAAAGAGTCCTGATAGGAACTCAAACTTCCGCTCACAACCAGTTGTTTTTCCGTTTCTTCCGTTGTGAGTCTCACACTTGAAATAAACTTGTAAATCTTCTCTGATTTGGCCACACTGTAAATTATAACCAGAATTATGTACAACAGGAGCAAAAACAGAAGCCCGTTTTCTTTCAACTTATAGTATTCGTATAAAAGAATCAAAAGAAAGGTAAGTATAAAAACAAATTGAATGCCGCCCATTGCTTCTCTAATTTTCCGCATGCCTTCCCCCCGAAGAAAATAATAAATAACCACTGATTTTGTAAATTAACCTTATATGATTATGGAGGATATGTAGTATTTTTTTATATATCTTGGTATATTCTACAAATATATATAAATTCCTCTTAATTATCAGAATTTAAATTATAAATTCATCGCAAATTATGACAACATGAAAGCAGTATTTCTACTGCTTTCATGCTTTTTAGAGGAATTTAGACTATTATTCCTTTGACTCTCCCAGTTTCACCTGCAGCGTCTTATAGCTTCCGTCGCGATATATTTCTACAGGAACGGTATCTCCGGGCTTGTGGTTGTTCTTGATATTGTTGAGTTCATCAACATTCTTAACAGGCTGTCCGTCAAATTTTGTTATTATGTCATTCTTCTGAATCCCTGCAGTATATGCGCCGCTTAATGGTGTAACATCGGCGACTAGCACTCCTACAGGTACATTATTGCGTTTTGCGAATGTTTCGTCAAATCTCGGTTCTGCAGAAATTCCTACAAAAGGTCTACCTTTTACATATTTATACTGCATAAGGCTGTCGGTTATTTCTTTTGCCTTATTGACCGGTATTGCAAATCCCAGGCCTTCAAAGCCCTGTGCCGCCATCTTTGCCGTATTGATCCCTATAACCTGGCCTTTTGAATTGACAAGAGCTCCTCCACTGTTACCGGGGTTTATAGCTGCATCGGTTTGTATAAGCTTAATCTCCTTGCCATCTACTACAGGCAGCGTTCTGTTAAGTCCGCTGATGACACCTACCGTTACAGAGCCCATATACTCCAGTCCTCCTGGATTACCTATGGCAACTGCGAGTTCACCGATTTTCAGATCATCCGAATTTCCAAGCTCTGCAGCAGGAAGTCCTGATGCATCAACCTTCAAAACAGCAAGGTCGGTCCTGATATCCCTGCCTACAACTGTAGCTGAAAGCGGTTTGTCTTTCTGGCTTGGAAGTATAACTTCAATTTTGGCACCATTGACCAGATTTCCCGTATTTGCATTATATGCATTTTCTATTACATGATTATTGGTCATAATATAGCCGCCGCTTTTGATAATTATACCTGAGCCCTCAGCTGTGCTGTTCTGACTTCCTCCTCCGAAGAAAAATCCGAAATCGGGCGTGGTTGATTTCGCTGTAACCCTTATACCTACTATGGAAGGGCTCACCTTTTCTGCAATTGCTGTTACAGGTGAATCTCCGTTTTGTACTATCTCCACCCTTTTATAGGTGTCCTGTCCTGCTGCTGTGCCTGATGAGTTCTTTTGAGAAAAAAGCTTATTAGCAAACGGTTGTATCGCCGGTGTCGCAAACTGGAAAAAACCTGCTACGACTGTCCCTCCCAGGATTGAACTTATGAGTGCTACGGCTATCAGCTGCATCACGCTGCTGTTTTTTCTTTTTTCAGGTTTTTGATAACTTTCGGTATAATAGGCAGGTGTCCTCAGCGAGTCTCCGTTATTTCTGTATTCATTGGTTCCGGCTTCACTCCCGACAGCCGTATTGTTTTCCGGGACGCTTCCTGCAGTTGTACTGTTATATTCCGTATTACTGCCGGTTTCAACCTTTTTGGCTTCAGAACCGTATGTTCTAATGATTTCCATTTCCTCCATGTTTCCCACACTGTTTTCATAGCTGTCAGATGAAGCAGGTTCAGTGCTTTTCATTGAATTATTGTTATCTATCATGTTGAAATTATTGTTGTTATTATCCATACTAACAACTCCCTTCTTTATTGCTTCATAAATTACTTTTTATATTGCTTTTCATATTTCAATTCTAAACAATTATTTTTAATAAAATATGAACAAATTGTAAAGGTTACTGCAGAAACGGTTTCTGTTAAAGCCGCTTCAATCCTTCCCGCAAATTACTTTTTCAGGCTTTCCAAAGTGAAAGTGAATTCCGTGCCTTCGCCCTGCTCACTATCTACCCATATTTCCTGTTTATGTTCATTCATTATATTTTTTACTATAGCAAGACCGAGGCCAGTCCCCGTCTTATCGCCGCCCCTGGATTTATCAGATTTGTAGAATCTCTCCCATATCAGTTCAAGTTCCTCTTTGCTTATTCCGATACCGCTGTCTTTTACTGAAACATAAATCTTTCCCTTATGGTTTTGCGTGTTTATTTTGATTTTTCCACCTTCAGGTGTAAACTTCACAGCATTGTGCACAAGGTTTATTATAACACGCTCTATGGCGTCAGGATCTGCATAAACCATCATTCCTTCTTCTTCAAAGCTTGCTTCAAACTGCAGGCCTTTCTGTACAATAAGGTTTTCCAGCTTGATAATGCACCTTCTTATCAATTCGTTTATATCAAATTCCTTATAGTTTAAAACAACCTCTCCTGCTTCCATCCTGGCCAGATCCAGCAAATCATTGACAAGGCGGTTTAACCGGTTGGTTTCATCCTTCACGATGTTGAGATAATCCCTGTGCCTTTCAGCAGGTATGGTGCCGTCCAGTATCCCTTCAATAAAGCCCCTTATCGACGTCATAGGAGTTCTCAACTCATGGGACACATTTGCGATGAATCCGCGTCTCATCTCTTCAAGGTTTTGAAGCGCCGAGGCCATGTGATTGAAGCTGCTTGCAAGCTCTCCGATTTCATCGTTGGATTTGATATCCAGACGTTTCTGGAACTCTCCCCCCGCTATTATCTTTGAAGCATTCCTGATTTCCTTTAACGGGCTTGTTATTTTTAATGAAAAAATATAGACAAGCAATATTGATATGAATACTGAAATAAAAACTGCAATAATGAACAGTTTGAAAACAGATGTACGCGCTTTATGAAGTTCCGGAATCGGTGTGTGGAGGTAAACTGCAGCTATGACCTCTTCCTTTCCCTGACTGTTAGTATTCTTAAACGGCTTTTCTACCGTCAGCCATGATATCCCGGTATCCTTGAACAGCCCGTAGAAGTCTCCGATCTCCCTTATATTATCCTGCACTCCCTGCATTACCTTCTTGTATTGCCTGTCATCAGGAAGTTTTACATAACCGTTTTCTGATTTGAGCCTTTCTTTGACAATATCCGGCAGCTCCGGTTGTGCGAAAGCTATATACCCGTTCTTATCAACAATCCAGACATACGAGTTTGTATTGGAGCTGTATGATTCGAGTATCCTTTCAAACAGCAGCCTTGCTGCGGGGTTTTCCGGATTTTCAATGTAAATTTTAAGGAGGCTGTTTATTCTGTCCCCGCTTTGCTTCAACGCATCCTGTTTTTCACCCAGAACAAAATTCCCCAGAAATATGTAAAGCATCATCCCTGTTACCGAGAAGCTGAAGATAAGTATTGAGATAAATATAACCAGCATTTTGCCGAATATTGTTTTAAACATTACTTCACCTCAAATTTATAGCCGACTCCCCAGACAGTCTTAAGCTGCCATACCTGGTTTTCCAATTCAATTTTTTCCCTCAGCCTCTTGACATGAACATCCACGGTTCTTGAATCTCCAAAGAAATCAAAGCCCCACACATGTTCCAGCAGCTGTTCTCTGGTAAATACCTTGTTGGAATTTGATGCCAGGAAATATAAAAGCTCCAGTTCCTTGGGCGGCAGTTCCAGTTCCTTGCCGTTAACCTTAACAATGTAATTGGATTTGTTTATAACCAGATTCGGAAATACTATTTCCTGGGTATCCGGTTCCTTATGCTCATATCTTCTTAATACAGCTTTGACCCTTGCTACCAGTTCCTTGGGTTCAAAGGGTTTTACCATATAGTCATCTGCGCCAAGCTCCAGTCCGAGAACCTTGTCAAAGGTTTCACCCTTGGCAGTAAGCATTATAATTGGTATACTGCTCAGTTTCCTGACCTCACGGCACACCTGCCATCCGTCAATGCCGGGCAGCATTATATCCAGGACAATGATGTTCGGCGTGAATCCCTTGAAAGCCTCTATTGCCTTGATACCGTTGTATACCGTCATCACCTCGAAGCCTTCCTTCTCAAGATACAGGCGTATCAACTCACAAATATTCATATCATCATCAATTACCAATACCTTTGTTTTGCAGAGCATCAAACCACCATCCTGTAATATAAGATTTTCAGTCATTTATACCAATATACCTCTTACCTAACACTACTTTGTTACTTTGGAATTATTATTGAAGAAACAAGTAAGATAGGAGCATTCTTACTTTTTCTTCAATAGAAATTTACACTGCAAAATTTCCACAAATTAATGATGTAACAAAGTAGTACAAAAGAGGACTGCTTTTGGCAGTCCCTTTCCCAACGGCAATATTTGAACAAAATCAAAATCATTATCAGATACAATACCTCAGTATCGTTTAAATCCCGGTTAAAATCCCATTTCACAATGCAGCTGTTCAGTTCAATATTTCATTCCTTGAAGGCAGGCTGTTCAGTACAAGATAATTTATTTTAATCTCCTCTTGAAGTTTTTTCTGCTGTTCCTTCAACTCCTTCATGCTTTCCATCAGCTGATCCTGTCTGTCTAAAACCGCTTTCAGCATTTCGTGTATCTCTTCAAGCTTGGTTGCATATTCGTCATTCATAAGTGCACCCCCTGATATAATACCATTTTATCATATTATACCGTTTTGGAAACATATTTATATTATTTATGATTCATCCATCGCTCTTCTTAATATTTCGACGAAATTTCCTACCTTCATTAGTGCTTCGTCTGCGCTTCTGCTGTTCTCCACCTGTCTTACAATAGCACTCCCGACTATCAACCCGTCGGCATATTTCTTCAGCTTCCTGATATGCTCCGGGGTTGATATCCCGAAGCCAATGGCCTTTGGGATGGTCGAAAACCTGTCAATATATGAAAAGAATTCTTCAAAATCCGTATTGAAATCATCTCTCACACCTGTCACTCCCAGTGATGAAACACAATACAGGAATCCCTGGGCGGACTTTGCAACTTTTTCTGTCCTTTCCTTTGAAGTCGGGGATACCAATGATATGACGTCAACAGGGTATAAGGACATCATACTTTCTATTTCATCCCTCTCCTCGAACGGAAGGTCCGGGATTATAACCCCATCCAGGCCGATAGCGGAACAATCCTTGAAAAAGCTTTCGATGCCATACTGCAATATGCAATTGAAATAGAGGAGGAATACAAGAGGTATTTCCGTCACTTCCCTCAATTCCCTTACCATCTCCATTATATCCCTGATCCTGATATTATTTTTCAATGCGCGTGTATTCGCAGCTTGTATCACCGGGCCTTCTGCGATCGGATCGGAATATGGAATACCAAGCTCAATGATATCAGCACCCTTCTTTTCCATTTCCAGGACCAGTTTTCTGGTAGTGCCTATATCGGGGTCACCTGCTGTCACAAATGTAATCAGCGCCTTTTTATCCATATCTTTCAATGTCTTGAATCTGCTCTGGATCCTACTCACCCACATTCACCCCCATGTACCTTGCTATAGAATAAACATCCTTGTCCCCACGCCCTGACAAATTTACAACTATCACTTCTTCTCTGCCCAGCCTGGGTGCCAGTTTCATTACATAAGCCACCGCATGGGCGCTTTCTATTGCAGGAATTATTCCTTCAACCCTGGTAAGATACCGGAAGGCTTCAACCGCTTCAGCATCCGATACCGGAACATACTGAGCCCTTCCTGATTCATGGAAATGAGCATGTTCCGGACCTATGCCCGGATAATCCAAACCCGCTGATATGGAATATACAGGGTTGATCTGGCCATCCCTGTCCTGCAGGAAATATGACTTCATTCCATGCAGCACACCCACACTGCCTTTTGTAATGGAAGCTGCGTGCTTCTCCGTATCCACACCCTCGCCCGCGGCTTCTACTCCAATCATCTTCACGCCTGTATCATCCAGAAACGGATAGAACAATCCCATGGCATTGCTTCCGCCCCCTACACAGGCAACAAGGTAATCCGGATATCTTCCTTCCTTCATCATGATCTGGTTTTTGACCTCATTTCCTATTACACTCTGAAAATCGCGGACAATCATGGGGTATGGGTGAGGGCCCACAACGGAGCCGATAACATAAAACGTGTCTTCAACCCTTGCCGCCCATTCCCGCATTGCTTCACTTGTAGCATCCTTCAAAGCCGCAGTGCCCGATACCACCTCGTGCACTTTTGAACCAAGCAGCTTCATCCTGAAAACATTCAGGGCCTGCCTTTCCATATCTTCTCTTCCCATGAATACTTCACATTCCATATCGAACAATGCAGCTGCAGTAGCTGTAGCCACGCCATGCTGGCCTGCCCCGGTTTCTGCAATAACTCTCTTTTTACCCATCCTTTTTGCAAGCAGAACCTGTCCTAAAACATTATTAATCTTGTGGGAGCCTGTATGGTTCAAGTCTTCCCTTTTGAGGTATATCCTGGCCCCGCCCAGGTCCTTTGTCATTTTCCCTGCATAATAAAGTAATGACGGTCTTCCTGCATACTCTTCAAGGTAAAACTTCAATTCTTTTTTAAACTCTGCATCATTTTTATACTCCTCATACCGGTTTTCCAGTTCGATTAGCGCATTCATGAGGGTTTCCGGTGCGTATTGCCCTCCGAACAGCCCATACCTGCCTTTTTTATTTTCTTTCATGTCATACCTCCATACGGATCAGTCTTAATTTACCTTAACTCTCGTAGCTCCTTGCTGCACAGATGAAGTCCCTGATTTTTTTGTCATCCTTGCAGCCGTCTGTCTCCACTCCGCTGCTCACATCAACTGCATAAGGCCTTACCAGCCTTATTGCCCCTGCAACATTTCGTGGATTCAACCCGCCTGCGAGTATTATTCTTCCGTACTTTGCCGCTTCTGCAGCCAGGCTCCAGTCAAAGGCCCTGCCTGATCCCCCGTAACTGTTCCCGCTGCTGTCTCTTATACACATCTGACG
>CALMWN010000201.1 GCA_937873555.1 uncultured Clostridia bacterium | reverse complement strand
CCCAATTTCCCACTATTCTTATCGCTTACGGCAGTTCCGCTTTTTTTATAGCTATATTGCAAATAACCTGCGACAACTATCATCAGCACCAGCGAAAGAACAACTATCTGTTTTCTTTTAAAAACCATCATCCTAAAGCCCTCCCCTTCACAACTTTGAATGTTTTACAATAATATATATTCATGTACTTTTATGTTTATATCCTTTTTTATGTATATATATTATCTAATTTGTACTACTCTTCATAATTCATGGTTTGAGCAGCCATTAAAGCTTTACTTCCCGCGCTTTCCCCGATATGTCCTCTCACCGCTGACGTTCAAATACCTGTATCTTGTGAGCGGGTAAATCAACAAGCACCTGAACCGCCCTGCAGAGTTTCTCTTTGACCACAGGATCCGGAGCGCCGTCAGCTACAACCACAACTCCCTTTACCAATGGCTGCAGCTCTTTAACGATGACGGGCTTCCTGTTTCCTCCCTGTGCTTCCTCATAAACAATCTTGTTTTCAAGCTCGCCCTGTTTTATATTTCTGGTACCACCTCCATTGTCTTTTTCCTGTGTCTCGCTGTCCGATTTTTTCAAATCATATGCCGGAACAATTTCGTTTCCGGAAACGTACGTAACCATGACATCTACTTTTCCCGCACCTTCTATTCGTGTAAGTATCTGTTCCATTTTCTTCTCAATATCCGTTTTTTCCTGGGAAGCAAGTATTTTACCAACCTGTTCTGCATTCGTGCCCTGAGGTTTTGAATCCTTCAAGTCCGCTTTATCCTTTTTCCCGACAAGTGAATCTCCGGCTATTATGATGATAATGCCTATGATAATTATTATTATTGTATTCTGTACCAGCTTTTTCCGGTCTTTGACATCATACAGCCTCCTGATATAATCCAGAAGTTTCTTGAGCAGTTCCATTTTATCCACCCACCACACTTATAATTATGTTTTCCTTTTGTACACCCAAAAGCTTGTTGACTTTGCCTTCAATCTGGTCTTTTACCAACGGGTCCGGTTCTTTCTTTTCTTTTGCTCTTTTTTCATCCCTCCCTGTTATTTCAATTTTCTCAACTTTTAAAACCGGTTTGATGCCGGTATTCTTTTCTTCCATACCAATACTGAGAAGTACCCTGCCTACCTCCCCGAAACTCTGCGATTTGTAATCATCGTTTATGGTTACCTCCGCTTTTACATAGGAAAGCCCTTTAATGCCTTTTATATCATCTTCTATCTGCTTTGTGATTTTCGACCTGTAGTTATCTGCAATCTGTTTCATCTGTTTATCCTTAAGTATCCTTCCGCTGGCTTCTATCTCCTTCCTGTCCAGAAAATTGCTGTTTGTGATCTGAAACTCCCTAAGGTCCGCTCCCTTCCTGACGAATCCCAATACAGGAGTAATAATGGCAATTATCAAAATGAATCCGGAAATGAGGTTTACAACTTTTTTTATCCTGCCGTTTGGAATTAAAATCTCCAGCAGCACTATGAAAACCGCAAGAGTTACAATATTCAACACCCATGTTTTAAGGAACTCCACCACTGTACGCTCACCCCGCTTCCCCAAAGTTATCTGATCATGGCTGATATGTTGCCTGCACTTATTATGGCTGTGATTGATATGAGGAACATGAATGCGACAGAAGCTACAATGCCTATGAGAAAAGTCATGGAATCGGCAATGTCATTGATACAGTTTGTGATACGTTTTTCAGAAACGGGTTCTATCAATACGCAGGTTATCCTGTATAAAGCGATGAGTGCCAGCATTTTCAGCAGAGGAACAAGGCACATTGCAATTATTCCAATCATCACTGCGACGCCTGCCGCATTCTTGATGAGCAGTGAGCAGCCGACAACCGCATCGGCGGCATCTGCCAGAATCTTACCGGCCACAGGTATGAAAGTGGAGATTGCAAACTTGGCGGTTTTGCTGGCAACCCCGTCTACAACCGCACCAAGAGATCCCTGTATGGATATGACAGCTATAAAAACCGTAAGGATTATTCCCAATGCCCATCCGCCAATCTGCTTCAAAAAGCCCGCCAGCTTTGAAATCTGAAGCTTGTCTGAAATATTGTTCACTATAGATAGCACAGTTGCAAGAAATATCAGGGGTATGAAAACATTTTTGATGATGGTCGCAGCAACCTCGACTATCATTATCAATACAGGCTGAAAAATGCCTGCCGAAGTTATATTCCCTCCCGATACAAGAAGCGTTATCAAAACGGGAACGGTTGCCTGCATGAACGAAACCATGCTGTCGATTATGTCCCTTGCCAGTCCTATCGAAGTGCTGAAGCTCAACATTATCACAGATACCAGTACGACATAACATGCGTAGAATGCCAGCTCACCGACGCTCTCACTGAGAAAGGACGATTGCAGATTTCTTAGAATTGCGCATAATACCACAAGAACCATGAGCTTTATGAGAATATTTATGTTTATATATATTTCCTCAAAAAGAAATCTCACCGTTCTCCAAAGGATTCCCTTCAGGCTGAACCCGAAATTTCCTTTTGTGATATCCTTTATCAGCTTTTGAGGGTCATATTCGATAATCAGCTCTGAAGCGCCCTGCTGTGAATACTTCTTCAACTGGTTTTCAATTTTCTTCACCTCGCCTGAATTCATTTGTTCATCAATAATCAGCTCGTTGTTATTGTCATCAGCGGCATATACCTTTTCCATATGAAATGTTGAAAGGAAAATCAACAGGATTGCAAGCATCTTTACAATTTTCATCTTCATTCAATCCCCGCTTTTGTTTATATGAAGCAGTACTAGGGCATAATCTTTATGATCAGGTCAAGCATTGAAGTAATTATGGGTACTGCCAGTACTACTATGATCACCTTTCCTGCCAGTTCTATCTTGGATGCCATGGCACTTTCACCTGCATCATTGCAGACTTCAGCTCCGAATTCCGTGATATACGCTATGCCTATGACCTTAAGAAGGACAGTCAGGTAGGACATATCAATATTGACCCTGGAAATATAGCTGTCCAGCAGGCTCAAGACTGCACTGAGCTTACCTGCAATGATCAGAAAAATGATTATGCCGGTTATAATGCTTACCTGTATGGATATTTCCGGTCTTTGCACTTTAAGGACTGCTATTATTATGGTAGCAATTATTCCTATACCGGCTATCTGTAATATTTCCACCTTCAACCTCCGCATCAGCCGTAATCGGGATAACCAATACATCCTCAAAACTGGAACATTGCCTTTACCGTATCGAACAGATTGACTATCTCCTTCAACACCATCATAAGGACGACTACAAGTCCCGCAAGCGTTGTCAACATTGCCTGTTCTTCTCTTCCCGACCTTATCAGCAGCTGATTTAGAACAGAAACCAGAATACCTATTGCCGCTATCCTGAATATCAAATCTATTCCCATTTTTCTTTCTCCTTGTGCTTCTTAATTGGACTTTTAAAATACACTTCCATATCCATTCAAATGGCAATTATCACGATAGCCAGTCCTCCCAGTATGCCAAGGCTCCTGTACATCGTTTCATTCTTTTTCCTGATCTCCTCTGCCTTCTGTTCCTGCAAGCTCAATTGGCTGACAGTCAGTCTTATATTTTTTATCTGTCCCTCCCTGTCGGAACTCCCAAGAAGCTTTCCGAATGAAATCAGTATTTCCCTGTCCTCTCTGTTCAGTGCAGTATTCCTGATGCCTTCCACTACAGCCTTCTCCCATGCCTGTGCTGCATTTATGCTGTTATCGAACTTTAAATTTCTTACGGTAAGTCTGAAAAACTCCGCAACCTCACTGCCGCTGCTTTTATACACATAATGAAAGGCATCTGTGAGTACACTTGACATATATGATATCTGATTCTCAAAGATTTGCAGCAGGCCCTGCAAGATTCTCAGTTCCTGTGGCCGCGCTGCACACTGCCGGGAAAGGATCCATCCCAAACAGCTTGACGCCATTACCACCATAACACTTCCTACAAGCTTCAGAATCATTTTCACCCTCCTACAGGCAGCTTCAACTGCTGCATTGTACTGCCGTCTACAATTTCCTCCACTGTTCCCGGTCCTCGTTTGCTGCTTAAAACGACATACCTTTCAAAAACCCTGTCTTCCATGAGTTCCAGAACTTCACGCCGGGTTTTCAGTTCCGAAATATTATAGCCGTGAGCAGTTGCAACTATTTTGACACCGGCGTTTATCACCTGCATTATAGCATCCTTGTCACCCTTGTTCCCTATTTCATCAGTAATAATAACCTGCGGCGACATGGATCTTAAAAGCATTGTCATCCCTATGGATTTAGGACAGCTGTCTAAAACATCAGTCCGCATTCCCAGGTAGTTTTGAGGGATCCCTTTATGACAGGAGGCTATCTCCGATCTTTCATCAACCACTCCGACCTTTACTCCCTGAAAACAGGCTTCCGGCATCCCATCGCTTATGATCCGGGCTATATCCCTCAAAAGGGTGGTTTTCCCACATTGCGGCGGAGATATTATCAGGGTGTTGTAGATTTCAGTCCTGTTTTTCAACAGGTATCCGGCAACTTTTTCCGCGCAGCCCCGCACTTCCCTTGATAATCTTATGTTCAAACCGGATATGTCCTTGATATTTTTGACAGAACAGCCGTCAAGGATTGTTTTTCCCGATATACCCACCCTGTGGCCGCCCTTAAGTGTGATAAAGCCGTTCCTGATTTCGTCCTGGTAAGCATAGATGGAGTTTTCACTCATCAGCTCGAGGGTTTTCATAATCTCATTCTGTTCCACAATAAATGCATCCCGGACATCACTGACAAGCCTCCCATCAGGACTTACAAACCAATCCCCATGACAGTTCAGCATCATCAGGGGCTTCAATGCCCTAAGACGGATCTCCTCCGCCGATGCCAGCCCTCCTCTGTCCACTTTCAGCAGTACCCGCCTGACGTCATTTGAAATGTAGTTGATTATATCCCTTACAAGACGTTCGATATAAAGATCTCCTGATTCATTCCTGTCTTTTGCAGGCATAAACTTTTCTCCCGTATGAATATATTTGTCCGCTTCCCATATCTACTACTATAGATATTTGACTTTGTCCAAGTTTATGACATGACAATAAAAAAAAGAATGATTTGACTCATTCTTTTTTTTATTTGTCTTACAATATGTTTTTTGTCAGTCAGCATCAATCATGCTTATGGTCTTCGCACTCTTCACAGCCGCATTCCCATTCGATTTCTATCTCCTTGTGACAGTTCGGGCATACCAGAACTTCATTTTCCTCGTCTATCATATCTTCACATATCTCGATTTTGTCGCTGCAGTGAGGACATTCTATTTCACCATAGCAGGCTTCATCTTCATCTTCTTCCTCATCATCATCTTCTTCATCGAAAATTATCTTTTCAATTTCAGCAAGGTCTTCATCGATGGTATCCACCTGCTCGCCCAGCTGATCCTGGATTTCTTCCACGTCTTCCACAGCGAGTGAGACATCATCCAGTACTTCAATAATAGCCTTCAGAAGCTTTCCTTCGTTTGATGCCTCATTTAACTGCATGCCCTCAGCAAGGCCTTTTAAGTATGAAACCCTTTCTTTTAAGTAACCCATTGTTACACCTCCATTTTTTATTGTATTTGAATTAAGACTTTTTTACAGTTTAATTTACCACTAAAGATAACCAAATTTAGCTTAGTGATTTTCAGATAGGAAAACACCTGTGGAAGGGGTGTTTTCATTGCTGGATAAAATCACTTTTAAATTTGGGTATCTATATAATATAAATTATCACTGTTTCATGTTGCCATTATTCAAAAAAATAATATTTCCATTATATAAAATTTGCTCGGCATCGAGATATCAACGATTTATGGAAATACTTATGGTACTAAATTCAAATAATGAATAGAAGCATTTCATGATTTGAATTTAGTTTTGATTAATCATAAATCGTATACCATCGCAAACTTTTGTCTTCACATGTTGCAGACCAAAAACAAATCGAGTTGGAGAATACCATAACTCTCCAACTCTTTTAATATCCCCTTTAAGCTCTCTCCATATACTCGCCTGTTCTTGTATCAATCCTGATTTTATCACCCTGGTTTACAAACAGAGGCACCTTTACTATCGCACCTGTCTCAACTGTTGCCGGCTTGGTGGCTCCTGTAGCCGTGTCTCCCTTGAAGCCCGGCTCTGTCTCGGTTATCTCCAGTTCTACAAAGGTAGGAGGCTCAATACCGAATATATTACCTTTGTGTGAAAGGATTTTTACTACCATGTTTTCCTTTACGAATTTTAATGAATCTCCTATTGCACCTCTATTTATCGGAAGCTGCTCGTATGTTTCCACGTCCATGAAGTAATAAAGATCTCCATCGCTGTACAGGTACTGCATGTCTTTTCTCTCTATATGTGCTTTCGGCATTTTATCGGTAGGGTTGAATGTCCTTTCAACTGTTGCGCCCGTAACAATATTCTTAAGCTTGGTTCTGACAAAAGCTGCACCCTTTCCCGGTTTCACATGCTGGAATTCAACCACCTGGAATATCTGTCCATCCAATTCAAAAGTTGCACCGTTTTTAAAATCACCGGCAATTATCATTAAAAATACCTCCAATTCAAAATTTGCGCTTGCCCTTTATACGTTATTATTTCCTAGATTATATTAAAATAAATTTCGACTAATTTCAAGAAAAATTTTCTAATGCACCTTTCAAAGAACAATCAATTCCTTGGTAGACTTTGTGAGAATCGTTGGCTTGTCGTCATTTATTATGATGACATCCTCAATTCTCACTCCACCCAAACCGCTTACATATATTCCGGGCTCTACCGTCACAACCATACCGTTTTCCATATTAGTCTCGCCTGTCGGGGAGAATCTCGGCTCTTCATGTATTTCAAGGCCAAGGCAATGTCCAAGGCCGTGTCCGAAGTTCTTTTCAAACCCGTTGTTGTAAATGATGTCCCTTGCTATGGAATCAACCTCTTTACCCTTAAGGCCCTTTTTGGCTCCTTCTATTGCTCTAAGCTGAGCCTCCAGTACTATGCCGTATATTCTCCTTATTTCCCTGTCCGGTTCTCCAAGGAAAACCGTCCTTGTCATGTCGGAACAGTAATCATTGTACAGGGCACCGAAATCAAGGGTTATGACGTCTCCCGCTTCTATAGCCTTTTCGGAAGCGACGCCATGGGGCAGTGATGCACGCTTGCCTGATGCAACAATGCTGTCGAAGGAGGTTTTTCTTGCACCCAGCTTTTTCATATGGTATTCAAGCTCGGCAGCTACCTCAACCTCTTTCACCCCCGGCCTGATATAACTGAGTATGTGTGTAAAAGCCTTGTCTGCTATTTCTACCGCTTTTTCTATGATATTTATCTCGTCTGTGTCCTTAATCATCCGAAGTTCGTCTATCATTCCCTCAACAGGCGCAAACTCCTTTACTCCCAGCTTCTCACGGTATTCGAGATACTTCCTGTAGTTTAAGTCCCTGTCCTCAAAGCCCAGCTTCTCCACGTTCCTGCTTTTCAAAACATCTGAAAGTGTATTTATAACATTTCCCTGGTACTGCACGATCTCGTATTTATCCGCCTGTTTGCCGGCCTGCTCGACGTATCTGAAATCAGTTACCAGAAGAGCGTCATTCTGAGTTATGATTAAAAATGCAGAGGTTCCGTTAAAGCCGGAAAGGTATATGTAGCTCTCCCGCTTTGTTATGAGAACTGCATCCAGATTTTTTTCCGATAATTTAATTCTAAAGGCCGAAAGCCTTTTTTCAATTGTGCTCATGGAATTTACTCCCTTCTATAAATGAACTTTAAGCACAAAGCCTCAAAAACTCCGGCTCTGCTTGTTTTTACACCATCAAAGCAGCACTGCTGCATGCAGGGCAGCTATATAGCTGTTGCCTCCAAACCCGCAGATTTGGCCCACACATACCGGAGCTATGACCGATTTGTTCCTGAATTCCTCCCTGGCATGAATGTTGGATAAGTGTACTTCAATCGTCGGTATTTCAACTGCTTTGACCGCATCTCTTATTGCTATGCTGTAATGTGTGAAGGCAGCCGGATTTATTATAAGTACATCATATTTCCCTCTTGCCGATTGAATCCTGTCGATGATTTCGCCCTCATGGTTCGACTGTACAAAATCAACATCAATATTGAGCTTCTCTGCCTCCTCGTTTACCTTCCTTGCGATATCGGACAGTGTTTCCGCTCCATAAACGTTTTTTTCCCTTATTCCCAGCAGATTAAGATTGGGACCGTTTATTATCAGAATCTTTTTCATTTTACATCCCCCCTGCAACTTTATCGTATATGTTTTTCATCAATAGTGCATCCTCTGCCATAAATTCCCTTGACTCACAAATGATAACCGGTTCCAGTCCCTTTCTGTATATCACCTCTGCCAGCTGTTCAAACTCAGGGCCAAACTGTGTGTCCCTCATGGAGCAGTGCTTTTTTTCACCGCCCGAAGTGAATTCAATCCTGCTGAAATGGCAGTGAAGCCTGTTCAACCTGTCACTGCCGATGGAGTTTTCAATTTGGGCAATAACCTTCTCAAAGTCCGGAACGCTGTTCAGGCATCCCATGCCCCTTGCGTGCAGATGTCCGAAATCTACAGTAGGAATAAGCCTCTCATCTGTCTTACACATTTCAAGTATTTCTTCGAGTGTTCCCAGTTGATTGATTTTTCCCAATACCTCGGGACAAATTGCGATATTGCCGAAGCCCATGGCATCCGCCTGTTCAATTACCTCTTTCAGCACTTCCACGGCTGTCTTCAATGCCCATTCCCGGCTAACCTTGCTGCAGGATCCGGTATGTACGACAATTCTACCTGCATTCATCCATTTTGCTGCCTGCAGGGTTTCCAATATATATCTTATGGAATTATCCCTTTTTTCCTTTTCCTCACTTGCCATATTTATGTAATATGGGGCATGTATACTCAGAAAGATACCATTTTCAGCTGCACTGCGCCCCAGCTGCACGGACATCTCTTCACTTATCTTTACTCCCTTGCTGCACTGGTATTCATAGGCGTTTAGGCCAATATTCTTCAACCATTTCGGCATCTGCACCGAGGACTTGTTACCCTGTTCGTAAAAGCTTTCAGAGTTGCCCGATGGTCCAAACCTTATCATGAATGTGCTCCTTTGATCTGATTTTTCCGTTATTAAGAAGTCTTTTTTACATTTGTTGCATATATTATATACTCAAAACGCAAAAAACAAAAGGAAGGTTTTTCCCTCCTTCCATACGGGCTTAAATATTCAATTCATGAGATTCGGGTCGGTAACTATTATGTCTGCAGTAAAGTCTGCATTTGCAGAATTAATGGTGTATTCATAAAAGCTGCTTTCATTTTGATTGTAAATCCTGCATTCAGATATTTCGAAGCTTAGTGAACTCTTGGTGTTATTGAGCGAATTGCTGTCAATAAAATTCTTTATCCCTGAGACCAAAATACTGTCATCAGCAGACAGCTTCAGAGTGTATTTTATTTCCAATGAATCCCCTGCTGTGAATGTTATATCTGTACCGTCAGAATTTTTCAGTGCGATCATGATCACATCAGTCCCTGTAATGGTTACACTCACAGGCTGTCCATTCCTGTATGCGGTGATGTAGCTTTCCCATGGCTGGCTTCCTGGTTTTGTAAGCCTGAAATAATCGACCGGGGCGGTACCGTTCTGTTGGGTCAGCTTTAAATTCAATGATATGACCGGATTCTGAATCTGGGAAAGTATTGCAATATCAAGTGAAAGAGGCACGTTGTCCCCTACAGCAAATTTTATCATTTCCCTTGCATAGCTGTCCGGTATGTTATCTGCAGGATCCGGTTCTGTTTCGGCCTTGTTCCACACTACTGCAAATGGCGGACTTGAAGGCCATATTGCTGCGGCCGCATCTGAATATGCACTTTCAATTCCCGCACTGTTCACCGCCGAAATCCTGTAAAACATGACTGTGCCACCAGCTACCGAATCAAATATATCATTATAGGATATGTCTTTAATTGAACCTGCCAGCTTTATGTAAGTACCATCCCTTGATGTACTCTTATATATATTGTAGCTGATCGCTCCTGAGGACTGAAGCCAGGTAAGTGCAGCCTGGAACTTGGCTGTGTTCATGTTATAGCTTGCGACCGCTTTAAGTCCCTGCGGAACCGGACATATATCCCCGGAGGGCTCATCTCCCCATACCAGCACACCATCAATGTAACCGGTGGACTTCAGCCAGTCAGCGTAACTGCTGCCGCTGCTCCGGAAGGAGTAGTCGTTGTATTGGCTGTAGGTATAATTATTGTTCCAGGGGTCTGTTTTTCCAAAGCTTACCTGTACCTCCACGTTGTCATTGGGTTTGTTCAGGACTCCTGCATTTTGAGTGAAGCCTATCTCAAGGTAATAATCGGCATTATTCTTAAAAGTATTCATTTTGACAAATTTATATGTAACCCTGTCGCTGCTTACCCCATTGACATAATCAAGCTGGAGCGTCTGAGTGGTTTCAGCATCAACGGTAAAATAATACCTTACAGTCACATCCGCAAGCTGCACAGGATGTGTACCGGTATTTACTATGTTGAATCTCGGATTTATGCTTCCTGTCAAATCGGATGTATTTCCGTTGAACATCTGTACCTTTATATCCTTGTAAATGTCATTACCATTGCCATTTTCATTTACGTCCACAACGCTCTCATCATTATTGCTGTTATCATCGTTGTCCGCATTTGAAACAACGGGCCCTGATATCAGGCTGCAAAATACAATAATGAAACATAATGCTATTTTTAAAGCTTTGTACAGTTTTCCCGTCATATTACTCCTCCTTGCAGCTATGTTGAAACAAGAGCTTATGCTTGTCAATTTTCCTTCCAATCTTCGATGCTTAAATTCTTCTGGGATATCCTCTGGCCTTTTATTGCTCCATCCGGCAGCTCGTATTTCCTGTTCATTCCAAACACTGCCTTTGCCCTGTCGTCCAGAAGCAGGGACTTGATGACATTCTGGTCGTAGGTTATCGTGGTTGTAACTGAAGGAGATGTTGCGCCCCTGTAAAACACTGCATTCCCCTCTGAAAGCATGATACCGGTGAAGCTGAAACCACTTTGCACGTATATGTTCTTTTTCGAGTAGATGATTCCTTTTGGGTTTGATATTGCAGTTCCGTCCATTTTCCAGCTCCCGGAGGAGTTGTCATATGTGATGTTCACATCATCGTTTGAAAAATAAACAAAACCGTTCGATCCCAAATCGATCAGATAGGGATTTGAAGGTACGTTAACGGGAGCGGTATAATATTCTATACTTCTGGAAGGCCTTACATAATTGAGCCTGGGTTTGTTCCTGTCATAGGTATCTGAAAGCAGGTCCTGAATGACGTCGTGGAACTCATTGATCCACCCCTTTATCCATGTACCTCCCGATGACTGATACCCTTTTTGCAAAAGTCCGAATACTGTGGAATCCACTCCCGGCTGAAAGTCATTGGAATCAAGCACGGCATTGTTTGCTGTCAAAGCGCCGAAGGAATAACCGTATAATCTGGCGGCAGATGTATCTATTTTAATGCTGCTGTTGTTTACATATGCGGAATAGGGGTTTTTATCCTTCCACGCATAGTTCCACAACCCCTTGAAGTGTGCTGCACGGTCAAATATATCAAATTTCGTACTGTTGACGGCACCGTTAAGCATATTGTACTGTAATACCGGAACACCTAAAAAATAATAGTCCTTGAAGCTGATTCCCGCAACATTTACCACGCTTCCGTCAGGTTTATACAGTTTTGTGCCTTCGATATAACTTCCATCCGAATAATACAGCCTTGTTTTGTTTCCGTGCACATTTTTCTCCTTAAAAGCATTGACGGTGTTGTAATTTGACTTTATCGCGGAGATGCCCGACATGTAAGGCTTGTTTTGTGAATCGGTATAGGTCGTGAAGAATGACGAACCTGCAATATATACACCGCCAAGGCTTGTTCCGTTTAGTCTTATGGACTCCGAAGCATCACTGTTTACTCCATTGACTACGATACTGCTTGTCTGTTTGAACCTGTATTCACCGTTCGGGTCTGGAGGTGAGCCGCTTCCGTCTATAACATAGCCGCCGTCTACAAAACCGTAATACGCACCGTTTACGGTCAGATGTGTGTTATTTGAATCAACCTGCAGATTATCCGAGGTGTATACGGTGTTAAACTGCAAATTTGAGCCGTAAGCAGGTATTTCACTTGAAACACTGCGGGCAAACGCCTTCCCTCCTACTGAAATTGCGGAGTTGTTGCTCGATGTGCCGAAAAGTGTATGAATGTATGACATTGTGGCCGCATTGCCGGAAATATTTATTGAACCGTTAATTCCGGCAGTTCCCGTCCTGTTTGCATCAAAACCGAAATAATTATTATAATCATTTATGCTCATACCTGTAACAGCTGTTGGTGCAAGCCCTGCCATAATGCCCCCATACATGTACCATTGAGCATTCTGATCCTCCGCATCGGTGTTAACCTTATCTACCGGTATGGTACCGAAGCACAGCACATCCCCGTTGATATTCAGCGTCCCCCCTGCAGAGATCAGATTCTTTTCCGCAATAACCGCCCTGCCCGTCAATATTGAAGGGCTGTCTGCAGGTTTCCCCAGCTTCACCTGGGGTACAATGTTGTAAACGTCCTTTGACGCCTCGGATAAAAGGTTGAATTTCACACTGATTTTTTTAGTGTATTTGTTGTTTTGAGTATTGGTAAAAACTCCGCTTACCAATATGCTTACAGTATTGTCCAGGGGATTGAAGGCAGCCGAATCAAGAGACATCAAGCTGTTTGTACTGTCTTTGATGCAGCTTTCCGCCTGTACTGCAGTACTCCCTATCAATTGCTTTCTTGCATTCAGATTAACACTTGATGCTGCAGCAGGTCCAAGCATGGAAAAAAATGAATCTGAGGCAAGGGCGGTAATGAATTCCTGAGCATAATATTCGCGGAATATTTTAGTAAGCGGATCTGTTGAAGCATCTAAGCTGGTACTTATATTTTTTAATGAGCCGTCAGCATTTCTGTAAGAAGTGTTATTAGGGTCTTTAATTAAATTGAATACATCAGCGGAGGCGGCCAGTCTTGCTTGCTCCTGTACTGCCGCCACTTTTTCATCCAATACCCTTGCGACCTGCTCCACTCCTGCCTCGGCAGCATAATATGCCCTGTTCTGATCGCTGTACAGTATGCTCATTTTAAAATCGCTTAATGTAAGCGTCATTATGGCAACACCAAGCAGGGACATGATTACAACCATGAACATAACCAGTGCCAAAGCCGAGCCTTTATTTGATTTGAGCAGCTTAAAAATAAACATAATCCGCCTTTACCGTTTCACATATGAAACCAGGTTGTTGATGGGAATATCGAACTGGCCTGTGACCTGGTTCAGCTTCCATGCGTTCAACTGTATCCTGTATATGGTCGTCTTGAAACCGCCTGCAATAGCCGGATCGGTACTGATGTTGTCATATTCATAGAAAGGTTTTGTACCGTCATTTGTCATATTCAATGCTGCATTGTTGCCAGAGACATACAGGAAGACATCCTTGCCGACTGTTACGCCATCCACCATCATATGCAGGTTGAACCTCGGATCGGATGAGGGGTTCCAGCTGTTGACCAGAATTTTTATACTATAGCTGTTATTTGACTCAGCTATAGTACCTGTATTCAAAACCTTCCCGGCAGTGCCGGCTTCGCCGAAGCTGTAGCTTCCGGCCCCGCGGATATTCATCAGGTACTCCTTTGCAGCAAGCGGATTTGTTATACCCCCGTTCAGGGAAACGTTTCCGTTATTAATTGTAAAAACCGCGTCTGCAGGCAAATTTCCTATATCACCTGCAGGAAAAGTGTAGCCTGCTGCATCTGCAGGTGAAACCGAATATTCTATCCTTATACTTCCTTGAGATGAATAGCCCGGATAGTTCGAATATTCCACCCTGTTTACGGGAGAGAGCGCTGATGCCTTCAGTTCCTCCATTGCCTTCTGCATGATTGCAGCGGTATTCAAATTGTCCAAAGACTGTGTATTGTTCCTGGTACCTGAAAGGAAAACCCCGAAAAAGGGAGCGACAATCAAGGCCAATATTGTAATGGATACTATCAGCTCTACCAATGTAACTCCAATATCTTTTTTTAAAATGTTCTTTTCCATAGAGTCCGGCAAGTCCTTCTCCCCCTAAATCCTCCGGTAGAGCTCAAACATCTATTCATACGATACCGAAATCCTGTCGCCCGGATTGTTGATTCTGACTCTCGGTTCTGACTTGTCATCGTTGAGTACCCTTATATAAAGAGTCCTTGATGTCTTGTTGACTACATTGATATTTACTCCGCTCCTGTCCTCGGAAAACTTCCTCGGCATTGAGTCCACCAGAAGCCTTAAATCCTTTGAAGAAGGCGTAAAAGGTATGGTTTTTGCATACGCTTCATCAGGGAAGGCTTCATGTTCGGTCCTGTATTTGCAGCTGAACTTCCCGTCCTTTTCTTCGATATATATTTCAACATTTTCTACACCTTTGTTATCCCCATAAATTACGGGCAGACGGTTGTCACCGGCATTACCGGCAATACTTCTGCTGCCAATAGCTACTGTAGGAGGCGCCATGTTGCTTCCATAGGGCAAAATCCTCATTGTAAAATCATAATTCTGTATTTCAGACAGGATTGCCTTCCCGTTCTGTATATCACCCTGATTGGTATTCAGTATGCCGACTGTCTGTGCTGCCGGTGCAGCAGCAATGGAACCCTGGTAACCCTCATAAGGCTGGAAGGCATTGCTCTTCCCTGCAGAACTCATCGGCACCCATGTTCCATCCTTCAGCATGGTATATTCTCCCGCACCCTTGTCCATTATTCCGTAAAAATCAAGTGAAATATTGGCGCTGAGAGTATTTATCCCGTTATTGATAATTTCAACGTCCTTTACGGCAACCTTGTTTTTCAGTCCGGATACCGCTTCGAAAAAGCTCTTTATCTGAGAGTTGTCACCCTTTGCCACAAGCTTCAGTGAGACAACATAACCCTTGCCATCCGGAATAACTGTATTTCTGCTGTCCTGTCTGCTGCTTCCTCCTGTAACGTCCTGGAAGCCCAGGCTGCCCAGCATAGAAACCAAACCGTTGTCTGTTATGGCAGAAGCAGCCGGATTGCCCTGAAGAGCTGCGCTACCCGTTCCGGAAGAAGTATTGCCGGGTACATTCTTTTTCTGGTCAACTTTTTCCACCTGCGAGGCTTCACTGAAATTAAGGCTTTCAATACTCAATTTAGCCTTACCTGCCATTTCCTTGATCAGTACAACTATTTCATCATAATTTGCATAAGGCGGGAATACAGCTCTTAAATCGCTCAGTTTCTGCCCGAGGATTTTCTTCTCGCTGTCCATGTCCTCAACCTTCTGCTTGTAAGCCAGGTTTATATTGTAGCTGTCTGTGTAAGCCTGTATCTCCGTTCTCAGCTTTACTATGGCTTCCCTCTGGGGCATAAGTAAAAGCCTGAAATAAAGCACAAATACAACCAGTATTCCCAATACAGCCAGCAGTTTTTTCTCTCTGGGGGTAAAGTTCACATAATCACATCCTAGTGTTTTATATACAGCACTATGTTAAAGTTTTGCTGCATGGATTCAGCCCCAGTGCCTGCTGCTCTTGTTGCGGCAGGAGCTCCGGGTGCATTGGCAACTGATGAAATAACCACATTGTCAAAGTATTTGTCATTCCGCATTGTTTTTACAAAGGTGGCGATTTCATCATAAGAAGCCGCTACTCCGGCAAGATTGACCTGCGCCGGATTGTCCTTCAC
>CALMWN010000200.1 GCA_937873555.1 uncultured Clostridia bacterium | reverse complement strand
CCCTTTCCGCTGCCACACACAGCTCTGCTTCTACATCATTCAGCTTTTTCAACAGGGGCAGCAGATCGCTGTCCTTTCTTGCCTGTATGCATAATACTCCCTGTCCTACTGCAGGAATCACATCCTGCACCCCGAAATACTGAACGCATTTTTCCTCCAGCCCCAATCTCTTAAGCCCTGCTGCTGCAAGGACAAGAGCATCGTATTCTTCCGAATCGAGCCTGTTAAGCCTTGTAAGTACATTTCCTCTTAAGGTTTTCAATTTTATATCCGGCCTTTTCAGAAGGAGCTGGGCTTCTCTTCTGGCACTACTTGTACCGATTACGGCGCCTTTCTTCAGTGTCTCAAAGCTTACTCCCTCCAAGGTCACCAAAACATCCCTCGGATCTTCACGCTTTGAAAGTGCTGCAATGACAAGCTCTTCCGGCATATCCGATGGCATGTCCTTCATGCTGTGCACCGCCATATCCACAATTCCTGTTATAAGCGCCTGTTCCAGTTCCTTGATGAAAAGCCCCTTTCCTCCCACCTTATCCAGCCTTCTGTCAAGCACCATGTCGCCTTTTGTTTTAATTTTTACTACCTCGAATTCCAAATCCTTTTGAAGGCTCTTTAATTCATTTATCACCCATTCACTCTGGGAAAGTGCCAGTGCACTCTCCCGGCTTCCAACCCTAATCAGCCTTTTCATCTTCATACTCCTTGAATATTTTCTCGAGCCCTTTTTCCAGCTGCTCCTGTGACAGTGTATCCATGCTGTCCAGAACCTCCTGCATTATCCTGTTCAGCGCTTCCCTTCTTTTTTCAGGCTCTGCTATAGCCGACTCAGCGTGCTTGCGCCATTTCTTCAATATCTCAAGCACATTTTCATATTTATCTGGTATGACCTCTTCAATCCTGCTCCGCAATTTCTTTGACAATGCCGGATAACCGCCTGATGAGGAAATACCTATTACGAGCTCGCCTCTTTTAACTACAGAAGGAAAGATGAAGGTGCATTTATGAGGATTATCCGCAATATTTACCGGGATGTTTCTTTCCACAGAATCATTGTATACTCTTTCATTTACATTCCTGTCAGAAGTTGCGGCGACTACCAGAAAAGCCCCATCAATATCATCCGGAGTATATCCCTTAATAGAAACCGCAAGTTTTCCTTCCCACTTCCACTTTTTGATTTTTTCTGTTATTTCAAGGCTGACGACGGTTACCAATGCTCCGAACTCAAGCAGGGTCTCTATTTTCCTGGTGGCAACATTTCCACCGCCTATGATGACGCATTTTTTATCCATTATGTCAAAAAACATGGGAAACACTGCCATATTATATTACCTCCCCATTACAACCGTCTTTTTGACAAACTTCAGAACGTCAGCTATGCTGTCTACCTTATCAGTATACTCTATTTCCGGCCGCTGAACCACTATAGCTGTTATCCCAAGCCTCATTGCTGCTTCAAGCTTGTCTTCAACCCCTCCGGTTTCGCCGCTGTCCTTGGTGACAAGCACCTTGGCATTACAGTATTTCAGCATTTCAATATTTATTTCCACCGAAAACGGCCCTTTAAGTGCAATAATGTTTCCGGCGTTAAGCCCCAGGTCTTCGCATTTGATCAATACCCTGCTGTCGGGCAGGACTCTTGCGAAAAGCCTGTCCTTGAAATCCGCTATCTTTTTTGTGAATACCTCCAGGTTATTGCTTCCTATTGTAAGAAATATGTTTCCAGTCAAAGCAGCAGCTTTTTCTGCCGCAGCTTCAAAGGTTTCAGCAAAAAGTACCCTGCCATCATCAACTACAGTCGTTTTCCTTTCAAACCTAAGATAGGGAATTCCCGCCTGCTGACAGGCTTTTATGGAGTTGGCCGAAGCCACCCTCGCAAAAGGATGTGACGCGTCAATCAGGCACCTTGCACCTGTTGACCGTATCAGACAAGCCATCTGGTCAGCATCCAGCTTCCCTTCAAATATTTCTATACCATTATTCCCTGTAAAAAGCTGACGGCCGAATTCCGTGGTGACTGTAGCCGCAACCTTGACTCCCAGTCCTGCTATATCGCAGGCAATCTGCCTGGCATCTTTTGTACCTGCAATTACAACTACATCCGCCATTTAATATCACCGCCACATCCATACTCTTATTCCTGACCGATTCTGTAGCCCCTTGGAGTAATAATCCTGCCGTTGTCGATATAGGTTTGCGAATTCCCTACAATCACAACGGTAAACATATCTATCTCATATGAAAGCATACCATCAAGAGTAGTCACGATATGGCTTTCATCCTTTCTGCCCGCATTCCTCACTATTCCCACAGGTGTCGAAGGCTTCCTGTGTTTTAAAATTATATCCCTTGCAATGTTTATATAATCACTGCGGTTTTTACTCCTGGGATTGTAGATACACAGGACAAAATCTCCGAGAGAGGCGTATTCAATACGCTTACAAATGAGTTCCCATGGAGTCATGAGATCGCTTAAGCTTATAACTGAAAAGTCATGCATGAGCGGTGCGCCGAGAACTCCAGCTGCAGCACTTGCAGCTGTTATGCCGGGAATGATCTCAACGGGAATTCTATTTCCGAAGCTGCTCTCCACCTCCAGCATTATACCAGCCATTCCATATATACCGCTGTCTCCGCTGCTGATCAGGGCAACCTCAAGCCCTTCCTCCGCCTTTTCGTGTACAAGCCTGCACCGTTCAACCTCCCTGGTCATACCGGAATTGATGAACACTTTTCCCGGAAAATAATCCTTTACAAGGTCTATATAAGTGCTGTAGCCGACTATGACATCGGCATTTTCAATAGCTGTCCTGGCTCTTGGCGTCATATCCTCAATACCGCCGGGACCGATCCCTACAACGTAAATTCCAGCCATCATGATTCTCCTGTTCGCATTAGTTTTCTTTCAATTTTCCTTCATTACCTCTCCCAGACACCTGAAATACGCTTCCACGTCCTCCTTGTCAGCATGCTCCCTTATGCTGTAAACAAACTTGTTAAGCATCTCATTGACCGTCCCTGTAATTGAAGCCCTGACTATCTCCTTTTCTTCCTCAGAGGCGGCTCTCAGTTTTGATATTGCATAGCTTATTTTTTCATCAATTATTCTTTCAGTATATTTCTGTATATCTTTTACTATTGGCATAATCCCTTGAAACCAGTACCAGCGTTCATATTCTTCAACATTTTCATTTATAATATCCTCAGCCCTTGCAGCCTCACCGGTTCTTCTTCCGATATTCCTCTCTGCAATACTTTTTAAATCATCGATATCATAATATACTACACCCTCAATATCCCTTATTGATATGTCAAAATCCCTTGGCACTGCCAGGTCGATGAATATCCTTTTTCTCCTGCCTCCGACCGCCTTTTCAAGCATATCTCCGGTTATGGTATAATGGGGGCTGGAGGTGCAGCTTATTACTATGTCGCATCTGTCGATGATTGAATACCTTTTATCATAATCAACAGCCTTTACATTTGAATGTTCCTTTGACAGCGTGTGAGCCTTTCCGTGTGTCCTGTTGGTCACATATATATTGTGCAAGCCCTTTGAAGCCAGATTTTTCAAAGCAATAGTACCCATCTTGCCGGTTCCTATTATCAGAGCGCTTTTATTACCTAATTCTCCATCGGCTAACTCTTCTATCAGTTTTACTGCCAGTGAACCTATTGAAACCGGACTTTTTGAGATGGCTGTATCGGTTTTAATCCTCTTGGCTGAGGTAACAGCTTCCCTGAAAAGCCTGTTCATGACACTCGAACTTGTTCCCAGCTCCATTGAAAGCTCATGGGCGCTTTTAACCTGGTTGAGTATCTGGTCCTCTCCAAGCACCAGCGAATCAAGTCCGCATGCAACCTTGAAAAGATGTTTTACTGCTTTGACCCCTTTATAGTTGTAAAAATATTTCCTGAACCCGAATACATCCTGGTTTTTAAACTCACATAAAAGCTTTTCTACCGAGCTGTTTTCAAATTCTCCGGATTCCGAATAAACATAAACTTCTGTCCTGTTGCAGGTTGAAAGGATGATACATTCACTGACGTGCGGAAGCAAAGCAAGCTTTTCCAACAATAGCCTTTGCTCCTGTCCTCCTAAACTCAATTTTTCACGGATCTCAAGGGGCGTATTCCTGTAATTTACCCCTGACGTATAAATATTCATATGTGGTAAATCTTCTCCTCTTGCGACATCGCCAGCGTAATTCCTCTATATACCGTCTTTTTGCAGATCAACTCAGCCCTGTCACCGGCTAAAACCGCGCATGGTTCCGCTACACCTGCAACTCCGATTTTCTCCTTCACAAAGTCAGAGCCGGAAAACATGTTTTCAACCTTACTTACCGCATCACGGTGAATAATTTTCAAAGGAAGCCGATGCTCCCTGCAAAACTCAAGCAATCCGGCTTCATCCTGTTTCAAATCCACAGTAGCAATACATTTTACCGAAAGCATACTTTTATTATTTACAGATAAAAAGTCCAAAACAGCATTTTGTACATCCTCACTCGATACCCCTCTTTTGCAGCCAAAGCCGATTATCAGGTTTTTGGGCCTTATCACAAGGGTTTTTCCCGGGCCGGATTCTATTACCTTCCTGTTGGACAGCACAACAGAGCACTTGTATCTCCTGCTGTCACTGCATATGATTATATTATCCCGGGATACACCGTCCAGAGGATAGTCGCTGCAAAGTGCCACTTTTCCTCCGTTAACCAGTTCGCTGCTTATATGCTTAAGATCATTCATATTCTCAATAACACAGTCGTTATCTTTTGCAAACACGTCAAACGCAAGCATATTGTTGACGTCTGTAGCTGTTGTTATTACCGCACTTCCGCCTGTCAGCCCTGCGATACTCTCAGCCAGTTTGTTCGCTCCTCCTATATGGCCTGAAATCAGGCTGATTGCAAATCTTCCCTTCTCATCTGTCACTACAACGGCGGGGTCCTGTCTTTTATCCTTCAAATATGGAGCAATGGCCCTTACAACAATACCGCAGGCCATAACAAATACCAGGGCTTCATAGCTATTAAAGACACAGCCTGCAAAAGCTCCGAAATCTCCATCCAAAGGCTTAATCCTGCCTTCGGTATCGATGTGATCCATGAACTCCCTTTTCAAATAAACATCTGCATCAAGCTTTGAAGCTATATGCCTGGCCATTTGCGACCCGTTTTTCGTCAGGGCTATGACTGCAGTCTTCATTCTCCCGCTCTCCTGTATTCATGGCTGAAGTTCTTATCATACAGCTTTGACAGCTCATATTCATCCCCAAGAAAGTCTCCCACAACTATCAATGCCGTCTTTCTCACTCCAGCTGCTTTTACTAGGCCTGCAATGTTTTCAAGAGTACCTCTTATTATCTTCTGCTCGGGCCAGGAGGCCTTATACACAACAGCTATCGGTGTCGATTCAGGGTAGGATGTCTTCAGCCTTTCCACAAGGTCATCCATCATATTGACACTTAAAAATACAACCATGGTAGCATTATGAGCCGCAAGGCTCTCTATTTTTTCCTTCTCAGGCACCGCTGTCCTGCCTTCCATCCTTGTAAGGATGACCGTCTGAGTCACTCCCGGCAGTGTGTATTCCTTCCTTAACGCTGCGGCAGCGGCACAAAAGGAACTTACGCCCGGGATTATCTCATAGCATATATTGCGGCTGTCCAGTATATCTATCTGTTCTCTTATCGCTCCATAAACGGAAGGGTCGCCGGTATGTACCCTGGCAGTCATTTTTTTCTCCGCCTCACCCTTCTCCATAACCGAGATAACTTCTTCCAGTGTCATTTCTGCACTGTTATGAATTTCACAGCCGCTTTTTGCACAGTCCAGTATCGCTTTATTAACAAGCGACCCCGCATAAATGACTATGTCCGCACGCTCAATCAGCTTTTTACCCTTAACCGTAATCAAATCAGGGTCTCCGGGGCCTGCTCCTATAAAATATATCATACCTTACCTTACTCCATTCTTCTTGATTATCATAGTTGTAAAATAACTCAGCTTCATTTCTGAAGCCTTTTCGAGGTCATATTCCACCAGTTCGTCACCAAATCCGCATTTACTTACAACAACCGCTTTATCGGATAAACCCTTCTTTTCCAGCTTGTCTTTCAGTGAGGGTAATGCCTTAGCCACCTTCATCAGTACTATGTTGTCAAAACCGTCAAGTATATCACCAAGGTTCTCGCACTCATATGCTGAAGGCACTATGGCGATTGATTCCCTGTTTTCTCCCAGACTGATGCCTGCACGCGCAGCAGAAGCACAGAAGGAAGTTATACCGGGTATTATTTCGATGTTATAGCCTTGCTGCTTGAGGGTTTTATGCATATACATATAGGTACTGTATATGGTTGGATCCCCCAGGGTAATAAATGCCACATCCCTGCCGTCGTCAAGCTTTTCCTTAAGCTGGGCCAGCGCGCTGTTCCAGCTCTCTCCCAGAAGTTTTTCATCAAAGCTCATAGGAAACAGCAATTCAATTATTTCCTTTTCACACTCCAATACCTTCTCAACTATTGATAATGCCTGGCTTCCCCTTTCGGAAGCCGTTTTGGGAACAGCAATGTAATCTGCGGACTCAAGAATTCTCTTAGCTTTAAGTGTAACCAGTTCCGGGTCTCCCGGACCTATGCCTACTCCGTATAATGTACCTGACATTCTGGACCTCCATAAATGTGTTATATTTACACCCTACAATTTTTCCGCGCTTATTATATATACCGGGTTTAGGGCCTGCATCAAATGCTTCCTGCCAACCGTCTTTGCCCGGGCAACCGATACGCTGGCAATATCCAGGTTTTTAAACCCTTTCTTTTCAAAGCCGTCTATGGTCTCGAAAACAGATTCTATGGTAACTGCATTTGCCACAACTCTGACAGGTTTGACCGTTCCGGCAATCCAACCCAGGATTTCATTCATGTTTCCCGAGCTTCCTCCTACAAATACCCTGTCCGGTTCTGGCAGTCCACTTAAAACATACGGAGCCTCGCCTTGAATGACATGAATGTTGCTTACACCGAATTTTTTAATATTATTTTCTATCAGCTCAATAGCTTCAATATTTTTTTCCACAGCAAACACCTTGCCGTTCCCGGCATTCAGAGCACATTCAATGGAAACCGAACCTGTGCCTGCTCCTATATCATATATAATGCTGTTTTTCTCAAGCCTTAACTTTGACAGAGATACTGCCCTGATTTCCTCCTTGGTCATCGGCACATCTCCACGGACAAACATTTCATCCGGCAAACCCGGAGTTGTATAATTCCAGGCACGGGCTCCTGCTGAAAAACCTTCCTTATGCTGCACTATCATAAGAGTAAGCTCTTTGAAATCCATTTCCGCTATTTCTTCAGGAGTGCCTTCCACAACTCTTTCGTCACCGTAGGAAAGGTTCTCCCCCACCGCAATTTTAATACCTTCCAGTCCCATACCGGCCAGTTTGGAACACACAACCGCAGGAGTGCAGTTGCCTCCTGTGAATATGGCAACCTTGTCATTATTGGCGATAATATCCTTCAAGCCGGTCTGTTCCCTCCCATGAAAGCTTGTTATGTACATATCCTCCCACGAGAGCCCAAGCTTGCTGCATAAATACTGCAGTGAGCTTATGCCCGGTAAAACTTCAAGTTCAACATCTGCCAGGTTTGTTTTCAAATACCCCATAACACTGTAGATCCCAGGATCCCCGGTTGCTATCACGGCAATTTTCTTTTTTCCCAGGTTCTGTTCAATGTAGGTTTTAATTTCGCCAAGGTTGCTGCCTATCACAACAATTTCCTTCTTCATATGGCTGAACAGCTCAAGGTTGCGTTTACCGCCAATCAATACATCGCTTTCACCTATTATTTTTTCTGCGGCAGGATGGATCAGGTCCTTCTGGCCCGGCCCTATCCCCACTATATGCAGCTTATTCTTCATGACTGCTCCTTACCCTTTCCAATATTCCCTTTCCGGGCTCATCAATGTACAACAGTGTATCTGAAGAATTGAACAGAACCGTACCCACTTTGATTTTATTAAAAGTGTACTCGCTGCATCTTCTGGACACATTTGAGGTTATTCTTTCATAAACCCGCTCCAACCCGTATATGCGGATAATTTCATCCGCAGCATCCGTTGTCCTGCAGCCGTATATATGTCCGGTAACTTCCCCTGACGCACCTTCAAGGGCTGCATAAGCTGCCAGAATTTCCATCCTGGCATCAGCCACCCTGCTGTGAGTATGGAATATACCCGCCGCAACCTTTACCAGCTTGCCCGGATGTCCAACCAGCAGTATTTCCTCCATACCGTTCTCGGAAGCCTTGTCCAGCATAAAACCCACGAAGTTGCTTATCTTGATTATACATGCATCATCAATTCCTAATTTTTCAACAGCAAAATCTCTGCCGTAATTCCCCGAAGTAAACACGAGCTGTTTAAAGCCCTTTTCGGCCATAATTTTCAGTTCAAGCTCCAGCGATTCCTTCCATGCTTCCTCCGACATAGGCTCTACAATGCCCGAAGTTCCAAGGATGGAAATCCCCCCCTTGATCCCGAGCTTTGGGTTATAGGTCTTCCGGGCTGCCTCTTCTCCGCCGGGAACAGTTATACACACCTCAACACCTCTGCCTTCCGGCAAAACCTCACCGACTTCCTTAAGAATCATTTTCATTGGAACGGGATTGATTGCCGGCTGGCCCACCGGGACTTTCAAACCCGGCAGAGTGACTATCCCTATCCCTTCTCCGGAAGTTATGCTTATGCTCCTGTCATTTATCTCTACCGCCCTTGCAAATATTTTCAGGCCGGTGGTTGCATCAGGATCGTCTCCTCCATCCTTTATTACGGCACAACTTGCACTATCCCCCCTCAGGCATATATCCGAAACCGGAAGGTTCAGTCTTACCCCTGCAGGCGTATCTATTTCAACCTGTTCCACAGCAGTGCCGTCAAAGAGCATCTTCACAGCAGCCCTGGCGGCAGCTGCCGCACAGGAGCCGGTTGTATAACCCTTCCTGTACTTTTTTCCGTTAATTGTGACATAATCCATCATGCTTTTGTCTCCAGCTTACAGCATATACAGCATTGCATTCACTATCGCAGCGGCTACATTGCTGCCGCCCTTCCTGCCTTCCGATATGATAAACGGAATGCCGGCCTTCTTTATGAGCTCCTTTGATTCAACAACATTCACAAACCCTACCGGAACACCTATGACAAGAAAAGGTGAGGCCAACCCCTGAGCTATCAGTTCATATAGCCTGATAAGCGCAGTTGGGGCATTACCTATTACAAAAATACCGTTTTTCGGATCATCCGAGGCCTTTTCCATGCAAAGTGACGCTCGTGTTACGTTTTTTTGTTTTGCATCCAGAGCAATATTTTCATCGTCCATAAAGCATGCGACCTGACCGCCATAAGACGATAACTTTTTTTTGTTGATACCTGCGGCTGCCATTTTTGTGTCCGTTACTATGTTAAAGCCTGACTTTATTGCCTCAAGCCCTGCTTCAACAGCACCCGGACTGATATTTAAAATGTCAGCATATTCAAAGTCCGCCGTAGTATGTATTACCCTTTTTATTACAGGCTCATGAAGCTTTGGAAAGGCTCTGTCCCCCAGTATGCCGGAAAGTATTTCAAAGCTTCTTTTCTCGATATCTGCAGGGTTCACAATCTCAATCTTGTCAAGCATGTTTATTCTCCTGTTTAAAGTAAATAAAAAGCCCTTTATCCTTGAAAGAATAAAGGGTGAAATCCACAGATTGCAGTATGATCATTCTTCCCCATCTCTCGCAGGTAACTTGAAGATCAGTCATAAGCAGGTCTTCTGGCTTAGGTTCTCAGTCCTCCTACGCCTTCCCGGTCAACCAGTGGCACTATGTAGGATTCCTCCCCTTTACAGCGGCGGGACCGCATGGGTTTTTCACCCATTTCCCTCTTGCCGGTGCAGCGCACCGGACACTTATAACTAGATATTAACTTATATTCCTTGTTTGATAAGACTAAAATTTCTTAATCTTATAATAAAAATTTTATCACTATATATTTAAAGTGTCTATAAAATTCAAGCGAATTCTTTCATTATATATATGGATCAGTATGCGATTATTTAAGTATCATATAAACATCCGTTACCTTTTTACATATAAAATCCGGCTGCTCCTTTTCCAGTAAATCTTCCGCAAATGTGGAAGCAATGGCTATGCATTTCATTCCCGCAGCTTTCGCCGCTGCAATTCCGTTCAGGGCATCCTCCACCACAAAGCAATCAGCCGGTGCCGTACCGGTCTTATCTGCGGCCTTCAGGTAGATATCAGGTGAAGGCTTTTTGTTGACCACATCTTCCCCGCTGATTACAGCTGAAAAGACAGACACTGGTATGCCCGCCACCTTGAGGTTGGCCTCGATCTTTATCCTGTCCGCACTGCTGGCCAGAGCCAGCTTCCAGCCTTCAGCCTTCAGCTTCGAAAGCAGCTCAACAACACCTTCATAAACCTTGAGTTTTGACTGTACTATATCAAGATAGATCTGGTAAACCCGTGCCTTCATTTCAAGTTTGTATTTGACACCGTATTTTTCAGCGACTCCGCCTATATATCTGTCTTCTCCGGTTCCTACAAAGGGCATAAAGTCTTCGGGTTTTGCATCAACCCCATATTCCTTCAAACCGGCGATTGCAGCGGCTTCTATTACAGGTTCAGAATCCACCAGTACTCCATCCATATCAAATAGAACAGCTTTGTTTGTTCCCCTGGACATTTTCCTTACCTCTCAAAAATGATTATTTTATCTTAACTTTAACTTATGCTCTAACCTGGAATTATTCTTTAACTTTGAATTGTTCTTTACTTCAATTGGCATTTTTCTTCAGCTTATTCTTTTCCCTGCCCTCTGCCCCTCTTTTCACCCTGGGGGCAGACCCTGATGCATATTCCGCAAACAGAGCCCCTGCCTATATGTTTGAACTTGGAATTCATATAATCGCTGCATGCCTTTGCATCAACCACCCTGCTCCTGTCACAACCGGCTTCCCAGCAGTTGCCTGTTAATGCCATCGCAGGACAGGCTTCAACACACTTCCTGCAGCTTCCGCAGGAGTCTTTCACCATATTTTCCCCGGCCGGAAGTTCCATATCTGTCAGGATGGTCCCCAACCTCACCCTTGGGCCGTATTCATTACTGATAAAAAGTCCGTTCCTGCCTATCCACCCCAGACCGGCAGTAACGGCTGCAGTCTTATGCGGGAATATGCCGCAGTATTTATCCTCCGTATCATTTACCGTTTGCGACGCTGCCACAGCCATAGCCTTGTACCCATTATCCTGTAAAAACAGCAGTCCTCTCAGGGTGATGTGGTCAATCAGAGCGTTTACTGTCCTGTAATGGTGAAAATACGCATAGGTGGGGAAGCTGTCTATCTGGTCGATAATAAAATCTGACAGCCTTATGCCTATTGTCACTGCGTTTCCGACCGGCTTCAGACCTGGAGAGAGCTTGTCATGCACCTTTGAAAAACCTACAAAAGTAGCACCCCATTCCTTCAGCCGGTTTTGAAATTCTTCCAAAAATTCCACAGAACACCTCTATGTATTGTTTAATAACTTTAGTATTGCCTTCAAACTTTAATTCTACTTCAGAGGCATTATTACCTGCCCATCCAGCCTCCATCCACAACCAGCACATGTCCGTTTACATAGTCTGAAGCATGGGATGCCAGGAAAACTACAGCCCCCTTCATATCCTCAGGCTTTCCCCAGCGTCCGGCAGGTATGCGTTCCATAATCTGTCTGCTGCGCACTTCATTTTTCATTAGGGCTTCATTCATATCTGTCGCCATGTAACCCGGAGCTATTGAATTGACATTCACGCCATGTGCTGCCCACTCATTCGACAATGCCTTGGTAAGCTGACCCACGCCGCCCTTTGCAGCAGCATATGCCGGTACTGTTATGCCCCCCTGGAACACCATCAGGGAAGAAATGTTTATGATTTTCCCGTAACCCTTTGGCAGCATCCTCTTCCCAGCCTGCTGGCACAGCAGAAAAACGGATTTCAGGTTTACATTCAAAACATCATCCCAATCGTCTTCGGGAAAATCGACTGCAGGTGAACGGCGCTGAATGCCGGCATTGTTTACGAGAATTTCTACATGCCCGAAGAGCCTGTCAACCTCCGGCATGATATTTTTGACCTGTTCATTATCGTCAAGGTCGCAAAGTATTATTTCACATCTTCTTCCCAACTGCAGAACCGCATTTTTTGTAGCAGTGTCCTTGTTAGTGCGTTGGACAAGAGCAATGTCGGCACCATGCTCGGCAAGGGCTATGGCCATGGCTTGTCCAAGCCCTCTGGAAGCTCCGGTGACGACGGCTACATTTCCGTTCAAGTCAAAAAGGCTCATCAATTCCACATCCTCAACAAGTATTTTGTCAAAATCAATTTAAGCATAAATTAAACTTCATGCAATGTCAACAATCGACATCTGCAGGATTGAGTCAATATAAACTTATGTTCTGTAATGCTAAAAAAATACAGCTTTACTGATTATAGACCCCTCTACATCTGCGGGTAATATGGAACACCTCAGTCATATGTGTTATAATATAAAAAATGCATTGGCACCGGAGGTTAAAATGAGTTCGGGCAGCACAAGGGAGCTTGCTGAAAACAAGGTAATACTCCTTTACCTTATAGAAAAACTGAATATGCCGGTCAGCAATCCGCAAGTTACAAAAATAGTTCTGGAAAATAAATTCATGAATTATTTCTTCCTGCAGCAATACCTAAATGAGCTTTGTGAAAGCAATTTCCTCTCATCAAGCCAGACGGACGGAAAAACCATATACAGCATAACTACAGGTGGTAGACAGACATTGGATTATTTTCTTGATATCGTTCCTGCGGGAATCAAATCCAGGATAGATAATGCCATTATACTACTGAGAAAAAACATTAAAAATGAAACATTGATAACAGCCGACTTCACTCCTGAAAGTGAAAACGAATACATTATTTCTTGCGGAGTGCATGAAGATAACTTCTCACTTATAGATCTGAAAGTAATGGTGGGTACCAGGAATGACGCACGGACGATCTGTGAAAACTGGAAGAAACATTCCCAGGCCATTTACGCCGAAATTATCGAGAGTCTTACCAAAATCAGGGAATAATTTTTATTCAGTCATCTTTCTGGATATACTGGCAGTCTGTAGCTGTCCAAATACCACTGTTAAAGAAATTTTTCATGATTTCAATATCGTTTATTCCTATCCCTTTATCCCTGGCCTCCTCCAATAGGTGATTAAGCCGGTGGCTGGCAAAATCAAGGCGGAGCTTTGCTATTTTCTGCTTGCCATAGTCATCTGAAACATCACGTAGAAACATTTCGCTGATTTTATATATTTTATATGCTTCTTCAATTTTTTTTATCAATTCCAGGCATTCACCTTTCAGGTCTTTTTCATCAGGCGTAATGTTAAGGTCATTAAAACTGCTCATTCTTCTCCCTCCGGAAAACTGGGGACAAATCGTACACAAGGCCGTTGATCAAATAAATACACTGGTGCCATATAAAATTATATTTTCATTGCATGCCCTTTATTCTTGATGATTTAGTGCTTTTTATTAATGGTTCATTCCTTTTTCTTGTAATTTGGAAATATACTCTTTAGCATTTCATTTCTCTTTTCAGGAGTGATACTTCCTTCTTTTCGCGTTTCTCTTGCTTTCTCCCTGTATTTTTCCGGATTGAAGCCGTCAGTTGTGCCTTAACCGCACGAGGATGCCAGCAAAGCCAATATTATAACACCTGCCGCAATTAAGCTTTTAAAAACCATAACCTCACCCCCAAGCACATCCGATTAAAGGTAACCAAATTTAAACTTAGTGATTTCCAGATAGGAAATCACCTGTGAAAGGGGTGATTTCATTGCTGCAAAAATCACTTTTAAATTTGGTTAACTATAAACTCGCCGAAAGCATAATTTATTTCTAGAAATAAATTATGTGAAATGGCACTGGCTGCCTGTTCAAGGCAGCTCTATGACCCTGTTTTCTCTGGATTCCCTGTACAGAACAAATTTGCTGCCTATAACCTGTACTATTTCTGCGCCGGTCTGGTTTGCGATTTCTTCACAGATTTCCCTGGTATCGGACAGGGCATTTTTCAGCACGGTTGCCTTTACTAGTTCTCTGGCCTCCAGAGCATCATTGAATTGTTTTATCATGTTTTCACCAACTCCACCCTTTCCTACCTGGAAAATAGGCTGGACTGTATTTGCAAGGCTCCTTAAATAACTGCGCTGTTTACCGGTCAACATTCTTCATTCTCCTATCATCAATTATCTATATGATTTATGATTAATCTTAGCTGATATCTTGGACATAAATCGTAAACTATCTAAACAATATGAAAGAGGGGATGGAATCCTATGTATCCACCCCCAAATATCAAACTTCAATCTCTTTCCGGGTTTTCCTCCTATGTACTTCGTAGAACAGAATACATTCCTCCGTGTCAAAGGTTCTTACATTATCAAGTATGTTACAACTATATTTTACAATAGCTGCATACAGTTTGTCCATAGGATTTTATCCTCTTTATGCAGCTGTTAAAGCAAGTTTCCACCACATGAAGGCTCTGTTTTCATCTGACATATTCAAACTCTATGTCATACATTTTTACTGTTTCACCCTCATTTATTCCCATCTCTTCAAGAGCATCTATTATACCTTTACTTTTTATTGACCTCTGAAAATACTGGAGGGATTCATAATCGGTAAAATTTGTTGAGTTTACAATTTTCCTGACCCATTTCCCTTCTACTACATACTTGTCATTTTCCTTACGTATCTCAAAAGGTTTTTCCTCTTCAGCCGTATATACTACCTGATCATCCTGCTTTTCCAACAATACTGCATCCGGAATTTCCTTAAGCCTGTCCGCAGCATGATACATCAATTCCTTCAAGCCTTTATTGGTCGCTGCGGATATGGGAAATACCCTGTAGCCTCTGGCTTCCATTTTTCCCGTGAAAGCCTTGAGGTTCTCATCGGCCCCTGTTATATCAGTTTTATTGGCAGCCACTATCTGAGGTTTTGAAGCAAGTACGGGATTATATTTCTGCAATTCTTCATTTATAACATCAAAATCCGAAACAGGGTCCCTTCCTTCCAGACCTGATACATCAACCACATGCACCAGCAGCTTTGTCCTTTCCACATGTTTTAGGAATTCATGTCCAAGTCCGACGCCTTCATGAGCACCTTCTATCAGGCCAGGTATATCAGCTATCACAAAGCTGGTGCCTTCTTCAAGCCTCACAACACCGAGATTTGGCTCTATAGTGGTAAAATGATAGTTTGCAATCTTGGGCTTTGCTGCAGAAACCATGGAAAGGAGCGTTGATTTTCCGACATTGGGGTAGCCGATAAGCCCCACATCAGCAAGCAGCTTCAATTCAAGCATTACCCATCTTTCCTCTCCCGGCTCGCCGCTTTTTGCAAAATTCGGAACCTGTCTTGTAGGAGTGGCAAAATGCTGGTTTCCTGCACCACCCTTGCCGCCCTTTGCGATAACTGCCGTCTGGCCCACTTTAATCAGGTCTGCCAGTATACGTCCAGTTTCTTCTTCCTTAACTACAGTCCCCTGGGGTACTTTGATAACCAAGTCCTCCCCATAGCGGCCCGAGCAGTTCGCTGCCCCTCCGTCCTCGCCCGGCTCTGCCTTGTAATGTTTTTTATACCTGAAGTCTGCAAGGGTTCTGATTCCTTC
>CALMWN010000199.1 GCA_937873555.1 uncultured Clostridia bacterium | reverse complement strand
TCTGATGTTTGAGTCTTTTTCGTGCGTAAAACTTCCGATTCTTCCCTAAGAGAAACGTCCCCTGCAAATTTTTCAGGTTTAAGACTACAGAAACATCAAAAGCACAGAGATTTTGTGCAACCCATCAATTTCCTTCAAAGAAAGCCGTGCAGAAGATGCGGGATAATATCAAAGGTGTATTTGCCAGCAGGTCAACGTTGTTGCTGGATGTACAGAAAATGATAGAGATTCTAAATCCGAAAATCATAGGAATGAGAAACTACTATGGTTTGAAACATGCAGGAGTGCAGTTGAACAAGATGGATTGGTATATTACTAAGAAATTCACTTTATGGTATAACTACAAAACGCAGAATAAAAGGCGGTATGCGGGATTACAAAGAGTTCGAAAGGTCATTTACGAGAATGGATTACAGAAACTTGCAGTTTAATGAACACTGAAGGAAGAAGAATATCGGAAAGCTGTGTGCGGGAGAATCGCATGCACAGTTTGATGAAGGGGAAGGTGGGAATATATTCCCACCGACCTACTCTACATGTGGTATAATTAATAAATAGTTAATGTCCCCTCAACAGGGTAATAAAAGTGATTTTTTGTAAGGAACGCAATGTAAATGACCAGTCATTGACAAACCTTAAACGGATTTTGTATTAAAATGTACAGGGGGTATGGATATGATGATTAAGCCTTGCAGGACAAAATGGAAGAGCGAGATGACCGGGCGGGAACGGTTTAACAATCAAATGCATTATAAGCCGGTGGATCGCTGCTTTAACATGGAATTCGGCTATTGGGATGAGAACTTCAGGGAATGGTCTCTTTTTACAAAAAACGGAATCACTTCCAATTCGGAAGCTGATGTGTTTTTCGGGTTTGACGAAATTCATGTGGTATCAGGGAATGTATGGATGAGTCCCGCTTTTCCCAACGAAGTGGTTGAAGTAAGGGATAAAACTAAAATTCTGATAAACAAAGATGGATTACTTGCAGAGATTCCCAACGACGGCCATGATACAATACCTCATTTTCTCAAATCATCCGTAGTAACACCTGAAGACTGGGAAAAGTGCAAGAAGGAACGTTTCCGGAGGGATGATACTGCGCGGAAGGTGGATGTAAAGGCTATAAAGGAAAAACACCCGGATAAACGGGAATATCCGCTCGGCGTCAATTGTGGCTCGATGATAGGAAAAATACGAGATATGCTTACCTTTGAAGGTCTGGCATATGCTTGTTTTGATTATCCCGATATGGTAGAAGACATGGTGGAAACCTGTTGTTTGCTGGTAGAAGATTTCCTCGACCAGGTACTCCCTGCGATTGATTTTGATTTTGCTTCAGGTTGGGAGGACATATGCTTTAAAAATGGGCCGATTGTTACGGTCAACTTCTTTAAGGAAGTTGTTATGCCGAGGTATAAGCGGATCAGTAAAAAGCTGCATAACGCAGGTATCGACTTATGGTACACTGATTGTGACGGGGATGTACGCCCCATCCTGCCGTATTTTCTTGAAGGGGGTATAAATTGTTTGTTCCCGTTTGAAGTGAACGGTTGTGCTCATCCTTCCGAACTATTAAACAGTTACGGGAAAGACCTCAGAATTATGGGGGGCTTTGATAAGATGAAGCTTGGAGAGGGACGTGAAGCTATTAAAAGCTATATGGAATCTCTGGTGCCTTTGGTGCAAAGGGGAGGCTATATCCCTTTCTGTGATCACAGATGCCCGCCGAATGTCAAGCCTGAGGACTATCTGTATTATCTTGACCTGAAGGAAGAAATGTTCGGGTTAAAAAAATAGTTGGAATATTATGATGATAATTCGTAAGGATGTTATGAAGCTTGTTATTCCTATCATTACCGAACAGACTTTTGTCAAAATTATGGGAGTCATCAATGCCATAATGGCAGGACATTTAGGGGAATAAGCTGTTTCTGCGATAGGGATGGTCGATGCGATAAATAGTATATTTATATCATTGTTTTCTGCATTAGCTGTAGGCGGGTCTGTTGTAGTAGCCCACTATGCAGGAAGACGTGAAGCTAAATCATACAATGAAGCTGCCAGACATGCACTTTATTCAGGAGAAATTCTGGCAGTTATTGTAACGTTGATTATATTCCTTTTCAGCAATCCCCTTATAAAAGCATTATATGGTTCCGCGGAGCAGGCAGTAATCAGTAATTTGCTTATCTATTTCAATATTACCCTTCTTACGTACCCACTTATAGCCCTGACCTCTATTGCTTGCAGTATTTTAAGAGGGGTAGGTAATACAAAAACCCCAATGCAGGTCAATATAAAGGTATGGAACTCTAGACTTAGAAATTACCAAATAACCAAGTCAGAGTAA
>CALMWN010000198.1 GCA_937873555.1 uncultured Clostridia bacterium | reverse complement strand
CGGCAGCGTCAGATGTGTATAAGAGACAGAATAAAGTCCGAATACAATGAATCATATGTTGCCGTCAAGGTGGAGTATACCCATGGTCTTGTGGGCAGTAACCTGCTTATTCTTAAAGAGGACGACGCAAAAATAATAACCGACCTGATGATGGGCGGGGAAGGTGTAAACACAGGCGGCGAACTGACTGATCTGCACTTGAGCGCGATAAGCGAAGCAATGAATCAAATGATAGGGTCTTCAGCCACATCCATGGCTTCGATGTTCGACAAGAAGATTGATATTTCGCCTCCAAAGGCATTTATAATCGACTTCAATAATTCACAGATATATGAAGATTTTTCAGGTTCCGAAAAAGTGGTAAAAATTGCTTTCAGAATGGAAATAGGTGATCTGATTGACAGCGAGATAATGCAGATCATGCCTATTTCTTTTGCTAAAACTCTTGTAGATAATCTTTTGAATGTTAATGTAGGGAACGCACTCAATGATGCACCGTTGAAAGAGGAGCCGGCTCCAACGCCGCAGGCATTCACACCTTCGCCTCAGACTCCCCCTCAATATGATAATCAATATCAGCAGCCACAGCCTCCGGTGCAGCAATACCCGGTACATCCCCACGGCATGGAAAATGTGGGATATGAAATGCCGCACCACGATCCGTACAGGAACAGAGGCCCGGTAAATATTCAACCGGCACAGTTTGAAGCCTTTGACGACGGAAAGATTGTTGTAGAAAAAAAGAATATCAGCCTTATAATGGATGTTCCACTCCAGGTGACAGTTGAGCTTGGCAGGACACAGAAACTGATAAGGGATATTCTTGAAATGTCCCCGGGTTCCATAATAGAGCTGGACAAGCTTGCCGGCGAACCGGTAGATATTTTGGTAAACGGCAAACAAATAGCCAAAGGTGAAGTTGTTGTTATAGATGAAAGCTTTGGTGTAAGGATAACTGATATTATACAGCCGTCTAAAAGATTATGACTTTCAGAATCAAGCCACGAGAAAATAACAATAAATTAAGGAGAGGGATTGCCAATGGGAAAAAAGATTCTTATTGTTGATGACGCAGCTTTTATGAGGATGATGATCAAAGATATATTGAGCAAGAACGGTTATGAAATAGCGGGAGATGCTGAAAACGGCGCAAAGGCAATTGAAAAATACAAGGAATTGATTCCTGATCTGGTTATCATGGATATTACAATGCCGGAGGTGGATGGAATACAGGCTGTAAAGGAAATTAAAAAAGTAAATGCCGATGCAAAAATTATCATGTGTTCCGCTATGGGGCAGCAGGCAATGGTTATCGAGTCCATACAGGCAGGTGCCAGGGACTTCATCGTAAAGCCCTTCCAGGCAGAGAGAGTAGTAGAAGCTGTTAAAAAGGTCCTGGGCTGATATAGGATTGTCCTTATACTTCCATACGCTGCCTGGTAAATAATTTTACAGGAATGGAGTTTTAAAATTGGGTGGAGTAGTCCTGCAAGCATTTGGCTATCTGATTGTTTTCAGTTCGATACTGTTTCTGGTTTTTGTCACTACAAAATACGTAGGGGGAAAAGCCGGGAAGGCCATGAGAGGGAAAAACATACATATCGTAGAGTCAGTGAGCCTGGGGATGGACAAGCAGATACATCTGATAAAAGTGGGAGAGACTTTCCTGCTGGTCGCAACCTCCGGCAAAACAATACAATACCTTACCACTGTCAACATGGAAAACTATGAGGTTGATGAAACAACCGTCAACACCAACAATTTCGACTTCAAGATAATATTTGACAAATATCTTCAGCAATTTGTCAGTAAAAAAGGAAACCGGACAGGGTTTAAGGAAACCAAGGAAACCATTAACGAACAATCGGAAGGTGACGAATTCAAAAGCAACTTGAATAGATTGAGAACCATTACGAAGAGGATGGACAGTAGAAGCAAAGAAAATGGAGATGGTAAAACGAATGAGGAATAGAAGGTATATCCTTCAAATAATAATATTCATAATAGTTTTACTGGTGACATCAATGAGTGTTTATGCGGAGCCGACCCTTCCTCTGTACAAGATAGGAGTCAGTGCTGAACCTGCTCAGAATGCAAAAGACACAGCCGCCAGCATACAGATTTTATTACTGATAACAATTCTATCCATAGCACCTTCTATTTTAATAATGATGACTTCTTTTACAAGAGTAATCATTATTCTTTCATTTTTAAGGAATGCGCTGGGTACCCAGCAGATGCCGCCGAATCAAGTTTTGATTGGGCTGGCTTTGTTTTTATCCTTGTTTATTATGAACCCCGTGCTGAAGGATATAAATGATAACGCGTTTCAACCCTTTGCACAGGGCAGAATGACGCAGGATGCGGCTCTGGGAAGGGCTTCTGAAACAATAAAGAAATTTATGCTGAAAACAACAAGACCAAAGGACCTGGCCTTGTTTGTCTCACTATCAGGTGAAAAAGTGCCTGATGAGGAGAAATATGAAAAGCTTCCGATAACCGTAGTAACGCCGGCTTTCATGATCAGCGAGCTTACTACAGCCTTCCAGATAGGATTTATAATATTCATACCGTTCCTGGTTATAGATATGGTCGTTTCAAGTACATTGATGTCAATGGGTATGATGATGCTGCCGCCAATACTGATATCTCTTCCCTTCAAGATACTGCTGTTTGTAATGGTGGATGGCTGGAACCTGGTAACACAGTCCATTGTCAACAGCTTCAAGTGAGTATTATATGAAAGCGCACCTTGAAGGGGTTCAATTAATCTTAGTAGTTTAAAAACGGGGGTTACGGATGGATCAGGGAACAGTTATAGAATTGGCACAAAGAGCGCTTCTGGTTGTAATATATGTTTCTGCCCCCATGCTCGGAATCAGTCTGATTGTGGGTCTGGCTGTCAGTATATTTCAGGCTACCACACAGATACAGGAGCAGACACTGGCATTTATACCCAAGATACTTGCAGTACTTGCATCAATAACCATGTTCGGAGCGTGGATGCTGAGAGTTTTGATAGAGTTCACACAAAATCTTTATACGAACATGAATCTGTATATAAGATGAAGTCAGGTTGATGGAGGCATCAGATTGTGGAAATTCCGCTTGGGATGATACTTAACAGAATAGATGCATTCATATTGATATTCGTCAGGATGACAGGGCTTTTTGTAATGGCGCCGATTTTTGGAAGAAGAAACATACCGGCTTATCTGAAGGTGGGATTCTCCTTCATGCTGGCACTGATTCTTGCAAACACATTGAAAGCCCCAAGGATAGATGCTTACAATGACATATATACATACCTGCTGCTTGTGACCAGGGAATTTATTGTCGGAATTACCATCGGCTATGTATCATACCTTGCTTTTACAGGTATTTACATGGCAGGCCAGATAATAGACATGCAGGTCGGGTTCGGTATGGTCAATGTTCTTGACCCTGTCAGCAATATACAGGTTCCTGTAACATCAAACTTTTATTTTATAATCACCATGCTGGTCTTCCTTGCTGCAAACGGACATCATATGCTGATTAAAGCACTTTTCAGCAGTTATCAGTTTATACCGCTTGGTGGTGCGGAGTTTGGCAGTAACCTTTATACCGATATCATGGCCTCTTTTGGAAATATATTTATCATCGGTATCAAAATCAGCGCTCCTATCATTGGAGCAATACTGATTACAGATATTGCCCTGGGTGTGATATCGAGGTCGGTGCCTCAATTGAACGTTTTTGTTGTAGGTATGCCTCTTAAAATTGCGATGGGGATAATCATAATGCTGATAACCATACCGATGTTAATAGCGCTGGTAAATATTCTTATGAACGGAATGAACAATGAGGTATTCAATTTTATTAAGGATATGGGGCCGAAATAATGATGGCAAGCTGTGAGAATTCAAAGGAAAAATCAATAGCTGCGTCCCAGGAAGAGTTCATATACTGCACGCTGCCCATGTACAATTTTAAGCCTCATGCAGTATACAGGAAAATAGATTTGCAGCTTTTTGCAGAAAGCGGGGACAAGACTGAAAAGGCCACTCCCAAAAAAAAGCAGGATGCCAGAAAAAAGGGGCAAGTGCTTCAAAGCAGGGAGATAACTTCAGCTTTGGTCCTGATTTTCATATTCATAGCAGTTAAAATATTCGGTGGATATATATATGAACAAATTTCAGCATTTACAAAACATCTGATAACCGAATACTTTGTTATGAAAGACGGCTTTACGATAAACCTGCTGGCTAAAATATTCTATGAGACAATGGCTGTCATATTGAAAACAACTGCCCCGGTATTCGCAGTTGCTGTACTGGCAGGCTTGTTATCAGGTTATGCGCAGGTCGGGTTCATGTTTACGGTGGAGACCCTCAGCATGAAATTTGACAGAATAAACCCATTGAGCGGAATGAAGAGGCTGTTTTCAATACAGGCGGTTGCCGAATTGCTGAAAGCCCTTTTCAAGGTAGTAATAGTAGGATACATAGCGTATGCATACATGAACAGTGAAAAAGAGAATATCCTCAATATGATGGACATGAATATTGCCGGTATCGCCATATATATCATATCTACGGCAATAAACATTGCAATAAGGATATCACTGGCACTGGTGATCCTGGGGCTTCTGGACTACGGTTATCAATGGTGGCAGTATGAAAAGAACCTCAGAATGACAAAACAGGAAATCAAGGAGGAATATAAACAGATAGAAGGAAATCCTGAAATCAAGTCGAAGATAAAACAGAAGCAAAGGCAGCTGTCGATGAGGAGAATGATGCAGGAGATCCCGAAGGCGGACGTGATTATCACAAATCCGACGCATTTTGCAGTAGCTGTAAAATATGATGCCGAAAAGTCGGCAGCTCCGATAGTAATCGCCAAGGGCCAGGACTTTATAGCAAAAAGGATAAAAGACACGGCAAAGGAAAATGGCATAGAGATAGTGGAGAACAAGCCCCTGGCAAGAACCCTTTATGATACTGTAGAAGTAGGACAGGCCATACCTCCGGAACTTTACCAGGCGGTGGCCGAAGTACTGGCGTTCGTATACAGCCTGAAGGGAAAAGGCAAGGCCTGTCTCT
>CALMWN010000197.1 GCA_937873555.1 uncultured Clostridia bacterium | reverse complement strand
CTATCCTCTTCGTCGGCAGCGTCAGATGTGTATAAGAGACAGGTATACAATCGTTTGTATCGATTTCTTGAACAGATTGCCACGCACCTCATTTATCATCAGAGCCAGAATTATCGGCGCCGGGAAAGCAAAAATTATGGATGTCACACTCAAGACCAGGGTATTGCGTATCAACCGCCAGAAATATACCGATGAAAAGAATTCCTGGAAGTACTTGAATCCGACCCACGGACTTTGCAGCACTCCTACAAAAGGGTTAAAATCCCTGAATGCTATCTGTGCACCATACATCGGAACATAGTCAAAGATGATAAGATACAGGAAGGTAGGCAATATCATCAGATACAGATATTTGCTACGCAATATGTTTTTCTTGACCTCTCTCCACCCTGAAGTTTTGAATGCTGCCTGAAATCCGGCTTTTTTTGCAGCATTGCCGCTTACATCGTTCACTAAATTCACATCCCCAAAAAAATTTTGAATGTAAACTCAAATCTTCACCTGTTTTTGTATTAAAAAGCACTAATTCGCTGCCAGCTTCTTCATAAACTTTGTATAGTCCGGGAATGCAATCTCAGGTTCCTCAATGCTCGGCTCCCATTTCTTTTCCCACTCCAGGGTAAAATACCCGTCATAGCCGTTCTTTTTCAATGTATTGTAAATCTCTGAAAGAGGCATTTCACCTTTACCTAAAAGGCAGTACATATGCCCTTTTCTTGTGTTTTCCTTTTTGTATGAATCTTTCCAGTGTGTATATTCGATCCATTTTCCAATGAGCGCCCATGTAGTTGCAGGCATTTCTCCCAGTGTCCTGATGGGGTGATGGGTATCCCAGAGAACCCTGACATTATCCTCATTTGCTTCTTCCAGCAAGGCTTTAATATATCTGCTGTCTGTCCAGTCATCGTGGGTTTCTATCAACAGCTTCACATCGTAAGGTCTTACGAGCTTTGCCAATTCCTTCAGGTTTTTTGCAGCCAGCTTTGTTGCGGCAGTTCTGCCGGCATCCCCGATAGGGCCGCCGAACACCCTGATGTACCTGGTGCCGAATATCCTGCAGAGCTTTGCATAGTTCAGAACCTCATCAATATTCTTCGCCTGATCCTCTTCAGTTTTTGTATAAAGTCTGGCTGAGCTTGAGAAGCATGAAACCACCAAGCCTGCATCCGTTATTTTTTTCAAGGTTTCCTTTACATTGGTTGAGAATTCGGGCAGCTTGTATATATTCATTTCACCCATCAAGCCCCTGAAATCCACCGCATCGTATCCATACTCCGCCAGCCTCGAAATAATGGTATCCAGGTCCCATTCCGGGCATCCCAGTGTTGTAACTGATAATTTCATAGATATGACCTCCCATATGGCTTAAGATTAATCCGTTTTCCTTCCATCATCCCTTAAACCTTTTATTGGCCTGTGCCTGTAAAGATTCGGGAGGAAGCTGCATTAATTCTATTCTGTTGCCGTCAGGGTCATGGATCCAGAATTGAAGAGCTCCGCTCTTTCCGGTTTTCAATTCGGTATCGATGGCAACACCTTTGGACCTGACTTCCTCGATTGCTGCTTTTGCATCTGCAACCTCATAGCACATATGTGTATGGCCTACTGCTTTGGGATCATACACGTATTCTCCCTGCCCGTTGGGGAATATTTCTATGAACTGCCCTTCTGCTATGTAGAGGTAGACTATGCTTACTGCACCGTCATCCCCATATATCCTGAAAGCTTCTTTAAATCCCAGGATATCTGAATAAAATTTCGCAGTTTTTTCGATATCCTTCGCTCTTATTGCACTGTGACCTATCCTTGTAATCATAATCATGTCCTCCTCAATTTTTGTTATGTTTCAGAGTTTCCCATACATCCTTCCGGTATTGTATCCGGAACTTCTTCGGATTTATTTGGGGTTGTTGTATTTCACATTGTAAACAACTCCAAGCTCTTCTTCACTGTCCATCATTGAATAGCTTCCGCTTGCCAAAATTCCCAGCTGTCTTAAGGGCATTCCCCTGTCTTCAAACAATTTAACAGCTTCTTCCTTGTCTTTGACCACAATACCTATGTGATGAACACCCTCTCCCTTTTTGTCCAGGAATTCCTGCCAGGTGGAAGGCTGTCCGTCAGGTTGAACCAGCTCAAGGCTTACAGCTCCCATTTTAAAGGAACACAGCCTGGCACCCGGAGTAATGGGTTTACCCCTGTAGGTTACATTGGGAGCCGCAACCCTTATATTCGGCATTTCCAGGCCAAAAAGCCCGGCGTAATTTCTTGCCGCTTTTTCTATGTCCCTGACAACAATACCAACCTGGATGATTTCATTGGAATCTACCTTGCTCATACTTATTACCTCCCTGAGATTTGATTTATTGTTATGTTGTAAAATTAGGTTTATATCCTTCCTTTGCTATGGCTTCAAAATCAGCTGTTATACCAATTGCATCTACCCGGTCATTTCACAGTTATCCAGCACTGTTTTTCAGATGCCTCGTATATGGCATTTACTATTGCAAGGGCTTTTCTTCCCTCTTCACCATTGATCATGGGCTTCCTGTTTTCATTCAACGCCCTGGCAATATCCTCGTATTGCTTCTTATGAGAGCTTGTATCCAGATCTTCAGCCTTGGAAACAGCTGCAGCGTCGGTATTCTGCCTGGCAGCAAGTTCATCGAATTCAGGAATTGTCCCGTCTTTGATTTTATAGAAATCAAGCTTGTCGTTTTTTATTGAAACCGTTCCATTTTCACCATAGATATTAAGTTCCGAGAACAACCCGGGATATGCCACAGTCGTTCCCTCAATTGTACCCACTGCACCGTTCTTGAATTTCAGAACCGCTATTCCGGTGTCTTCAACCTCTATCGACTTGTGTAAAAGTGTTTTGCAGGTTGCGCTTACCGCCTCCACATCGCCCATTAAATACTGCAGCAAATCAATGTAATGTATGGACTGGTTCATAAGCGCTCCGCCTCCGTTTGCAAAGGTTCCGCGCCAGCTGTTGCCCTTGTAATAGTCCATGTCCCTGTACCATATGGTTCTGGCTGTGCCCATAAGCAGCCTGCCAAGTCTTCCGCTTTCAACCGCCTTTTTAAGGGACACTATGATGTTGTCGAATCTGTGCTGTGAAATCACACTCAGCATTACACCATACTTACTGCATTCTTCTATCATCCTGTCCGCATGCTCCAATATGACGTCCATGGGCTTTTCAACGGCAACATGCTTTCCGGCCCCGGCTGCGTCAATAACCACCTGGTAATGCATTGCCGGCGGAACGCACACCGAAACCATATCGATGCCATCGCTCTTCAGCATTTCCCTGTAATCGGCAAACTGAGAGCAGCCATACTTTTTAACCAATTCTTCCGTAAGAGCCGGGTTTGTATCTGCTACGGCAGCGAGTTCAAAATTGTCCAGCTCATGAATCATCCCGGCATGTATCCTGCCTATTGTCCCGCACCCGATCAAACCAATCCTGATTTTTTTCATTGACATATTCCACTCCCATATTCATTATTTGCATTATATTGTATACGCTTTTCCGTGGCAATTATGAATCAACCCTTTACAGCACCTTCTCCCAATCCTTTTACAAGATGTCTTTGAGACAGGGAAAAGATGATTATGGCAGGGATGCTCATCATAATTGACGCAGCCATCAGCGGCCCCCAATGCACTCCCATCTCGTCTATATAAAATGCCAGTCCCACTGCAATCGGCCTTGTTGACCTGTCATTTGTCATGATAAGGGCAAACAGGAATTCATTCCAGGCAAGTATGAATGAATACATACCCACTGATGCGATTGCAGGAAGCGAGATCGGAAGCACGATTTTCGTCAGTATCTTCAATGGACTGCAGCCATCGACTATTGCAGCCTCTTCGATTTCATAAGGGACATTGTCGAAGAATCCCTTTAAAAGCCATACCGTAATCGGCATTACAACCATCAGGTATACCAGTACCAATCCTGCATAGGTGTTTAGCAGTTTGAGATTTCTTAAAGTGATGTAAAATGGTATTACTATTGTTACTCGCGGCAGTACACGGGTGAAGAGAATGGACCACAATAAAGTCTTGCACCCCGGAAACTTGTACCTTGAAAACCCGTAGGCAGCCAGAACACCGATAATCATTGATATGACTGTAGAAAAAAATGAGATGATCATGGTATTCAAAAAGTACCGCATCATGTCCTTACTGTGGAATACACTCACATAATTGGCGAAAGTAACCGGCTTTGGAAGCCAGACAGGAGGTATTGCATATACCACCTTATCCGTCTTGAATGAAGTACTTAAACCCCACAACACTGGAATGACACTGAAAACACATATCACAACCGCAAAAAAATAAACAATTGACGACTTCAATACCTTATTTCCATTATTCATATCTTCGGTATCACCCCATCCTTTTCTTTCTGGCTTGTGAAGGTCCATAGAATAAAAAGCACAGGAGAGCCATAAAAATCAGGACTACACTTACAGCTGAAGCTCCCGCAAAATCGAAATTGGTAAAACCGAGTCTGTAAATGAACAATCCAAGTATTTCAGAGGATCCTCCGGGCCCGCCTCCGGTCATTGTGTACAATAGGTCAAAGGAATTGAAACCGCTGATTATTTCAAGTATCAATATGATGAAAATGACAGATTTGAGACTTGGCACGGTTATATACCAGAAAAGCTGCCAGGCATTTGCCCCGTCAATATTTCCTGATTCATACAGTTCCTTTGGGATACCCTGCATTCCGGCAAGAAGCATAATCATTACAAAAGGATATCCTGCCCAGGAATAGGCGAAAAGCACCGAAAAAATTGCTGTAGAGGAACTGCCCAGCCAATTGTGCGCCAAGCCTCCCATTCCGAATTCCTTTAAAAATCCATTAATCAATCCGAAATCACCCTGGAGCATCCATCTCCATGTATTGGCAGCAACTATGGAAGGGACGGTCCATGGCAGAAGGGCAATCAAACGGAATACATTTATTCCCTTTACATCCGAATTCATTATAATCGCTGCACCGAAGCCCAGGAAAAACCTCAGCGCTACAGTGCCAATAATCCATACAAAGGTGTTCTTTAGTACCAAGCCGACTTCAGGCCTGGAAAAAACCCTTACAAAATTATCAATACCAATGAAATGTGTCTCAAACTTTGGAAGAATAATTTTGGAGAAACTGAATTCAACTGTTTGTATCAATGGGTTGAACATCATCATTACCAGAACTATCGTACATGGCAGAACAAATAATATTGCAATAAGCTGCAGACGTATTTTATTAGGAAGCCTGATAGAAGCTTCAGCTTTGCCTGAAACTTTTTTCGTAGATATATCCGGGCTCATTTGCTCACCAACCTTCAAGCGTGAAGTTATTGTGGCTTTTTATTTACGGGCCTGCGGCCTGCGGGAGAAATCAAGGATCAACACTCTTGCCCGTCTCCCGGAGCCGCAGCTTGTGATATGACAGCCGGCGGCTGTTAATATCATAATCCCGTACAATCTCATTCTATTTCTTTTTCAGTATGGCATTTGTCTGTTTGGTAATATCATCAGCAGCCTGTTGGGGTGTTTTACTACCCTGCATGGTTTTTTGCAGTTCGGTGATGATTATGTTCTGTACATCGGTCCATTCTGTGATGGTCGGCAGCAGCTTGCAATACGGAGCTGCCTGGAAAATCGGCTTGTATTCTTCAGAGTTCCAGGGTGCATACTTCTGTGCCGATAGTCTTGCTGGCTCCCTGACCTGCAGAGGTCCCAGATTCTCCGGCTTTACAAACCACAGTGCAAATTTTCTTGCCTCATCCTGGTATTTTGCAGTTGAAGGAACTGTGAAAGACCAGCCGCCTGCGCGTCCGAATTTATCAGGTCCCAAAACCGCGCCCCATTTCAGTTCGGGATGCTTCTTGAATTCATCAAAGGTTGAAGATGTTCCCGGCATCATGGCAAGCTTGTTGTTTATAAACAAAGGCAACACGTCCTTGGTCAGAGAGTAGTTGATGCTACCCTCGGGAACCACCTTGTATTTGGCGTATAATTCCGTCCAGAACTCTATTGCTTTTACTGCCGCAGGTTGATTCAGCATACAGTTTGTATTGGTTTTGTCGAGGAAATCCCCACCAAATGCCCAGACCACAGGTGCAAACGATGTGAATACGTTTGCAGGGTCACTTTGCGACGCTGCTATTCCAACACCGTATTGCTTGCCGGGTACCGTCAGCTTTTTGGCTGTTTCCAGCATATCCTGGTATGTCCAACTGTCTGTAGGATAAGGTATTTTGGCGTCATCGAACATGGTCTTGTTATAGAAATAAACCTGTGAAGAGTTACGGT
>CALMWN010000196.1 GCA_937873555.1 uncultured Clostridia bacterium | reverse complement strand
GCGTATCCTCAGGATCCCTGTTGGAGGAAGCGGCTCTTAAGCTCAGAGACAATGATATAGGCGGACTTCCTGTTGTGGATGACGGCAAATTGGTGGGCATCATAACTGAAACCGATATTTTTGATTCGTTTATAGAAATAATGGGATTCAGAGACAAAGGCAGCCGTATAGCAATAGGTATAGAAGATGACAAGCCCGGGACGCTCGCAAAAGTTGCCGGTACAATTGCACAACATGATGTAAGTATTACACACCTGGCTATTTTTCAGAATGAAATAATTGTGCGCATCAACACACTGAATGTACAGGATATTCTTGAATCTTTAGGCTCAAACGGCTTTAAAGTGATTTCAGTGTTCAAGAACAACGGTTAGCATTTGAGAAAGTTCCGGTGTTATAAATTCCCGGCTAATGAAATTAAGGCACTGGAGGCAAAACCCCAGTGCCTTTTTATATTTCCATTCATTCCTTTTGTACAACCTTGGCCCAGCTGTCCTTCAATGCCACAATTCTGTTGAATACCGGTTTGTCCTTGGCTGAATCCTCGGAATCAACACAGAAGTAACCCATCCTCAAAAACTGAAAACGGCTCCCGGCTGCCGCATCCTTAAGACTTGGCTCAAGTTTGCAGTGCTGCAGGATTTCAAGTGAATCCGGGTTGAGGTAATCCTTATAATCCGCTTTCCCGTCGTCCGGATCAGGAACATTGAACAGGGTGCTGTATAAACGGATTTCAGCATCAACTGCATGCCCGGCGGATACCCAGTGAATGGTACCCTTTACCTTGCGTCCGTCAGGAGCGTTCCCTCCCCTGGTTTCAGGATCATAGGAGCAATGCAGTTCGGTAATATTCCCGTTATTATCCTTCACTACTTTTTCACACTTTATGAAATATGCATTTTTCAAACGCACTTCATTTCCTGGAAACAGTCTGAAATATTTCTTTGGAGGATTCTCCATAAAATCATCCTGTTCTATATATATCACTTTGGAAAATGGAACTTTATGGCAGCCCATTTCGGGATTTTCCGGATTGTTCTCTACATCGAACCATTCAATCTGTCCTTCAGGATAATTGTCTATAACGATTTTTAAGGGGCGCAGGACAGCCATAACCCTGGCGGCACTGGAATTCAGGTCTTCACGGATGCAATGCTCCAAAAGGCCGATGTCCACAGTACTGTCAGTCTTTGCCACGCCGATGCGGTCGCAGAAGTCCCTTATGGATTCAGGAGTATATCCGCGTCTGCGCAATCCGCAAATTGTAGGCATCCTTGGGTCATTCCAGCCATTTACATATCCGTTCTTAACCAATTCTATCAGTTTACGTTTACTCATTACCGTATAGTTCAGGTTCAGACGTGCGAACTCGATCTGACGCGGTTTGGCCGGTACGCTGACATTTTGTACAAACCAGTCGTATAAAGGACGGTGATCCTCATACTCCAATGAACACAATGAATGGGTGATGCCTTCTTTCGCATCTGAAAGCGGATGCTGGAAATCATACATCGGGTAAATGCACCATGCATCCCCCGTTCTATGATGATGAGCCCTCAAGATGCGGTACATAACCGGATCACGCATATTCAGGTTTGGTGAAGCCATATCGATTTTTGCCCGCAGTGTTCTTGTGCCCTCTTCAAACTCTCCGGATCTCATTCTTCTGAATAAATCCAGATTTTCTTCAACAGAGCGGTCTCTGTACGGGCTGTTTCTACCGGGTTCGGTAAGTGTCCCCCTGTATTCCCTGACCTGGTCGGCATTTAAGTCACATACATACGCCAGTCCCTTATTAATAAGCTCCTCAGCATATCCGTAAAGTTCTTCAAAATAATCGGAGGCATAATAGAGCCTGTCTTCCCAATCAAAGCCCAACCAGCGTATGTCTTCCATTATGGAGTCGACATATTCGGTATCTTCCTTTACCGGATTTGTATCATCAAAGCGCAGATTACAAAGCCCGTTATATTTTATGGCCGTACCGAAGTCAATGCAGATTGCCTTAGCATGTCCTATATGCAGATATCCGTTCGGCTCGGGTGGAAACCTGGTATGTACACGGTTTCCGTTCTTGCCGGTTCTAAGATCGTTATCGATAATATCATGGATGAAGTTAGAGACCTTTTTAACTTCATCGCCGGGAGCATTTTCTTCTTCTGCGGAATCCTTGTTGAATATTTTATCTTCTCCCATTTCAATCCTCCTTGGAATAATTTTTAAGCACTCACTTTAAGTAGAAAGCTTTTCTATACCTTTTTTAATTCTGCTTATTGTTTCTTCCCTGCCCAATATATCAGCTATTTCGATAGCGCCGCCCGGAGTTACTTCCTTTCCTGAAATAGCTGTGCGCACAGGCCACAGCATCTGCCCGTTTTTTATACCCATTTTCTGCACCAGATCCAGCAGGGCATCATGTATATTCTGCTCATTCCACTCTCCTATTCCTTCAAAGACGGGGAGAGCAGCC
>CALMWN010000195.1 GCA_937873555.1 uncultured Clostridia bacterium | reverse complement strand
CCTTCATCCACAATGAATATGACATCTCCTCCCCTGCCTCCGTCTCCGCCGTCAGGCCCTCCTGCAGCAACATACTTTTCCCTGTGGAAGGATACCAGTCCGTTACCGCCATTACCGGCCTTCACAAATATCTTGGCACTATCAATAAACATCCTCTAACTCCTTTGAATCGCTAGGTAAAAAATAATCCCAGTAAAGTATACTGGGATTTATTTTTTGCTTTTTATAAAGTAACTATACTCACTTGCTTCTTATCCTTACCCAATCTTTCAAACCTTACCTTGCCGTCACTCAGTGCAAACAGCGTATCATCGCTTCCCTTGCCTACGTTGTCTCCGGGATAGATTTTAGTCCCTCTTTGCCTTACAAGTATGTTACCTGCAAGCACGAACTGCCCGTCTCCCCTTTTGACTCCAAGTCTTTTGGACTCACTGTCACGGCCGTTCCTGGAGCTACCTACTCCTTTTTTATGTGCAAACAACTGAAGATTTATCTTAATCATCGGGTTACACCTCCTCTTCTAAAACCGATACACAATCTCCATAGTTCATTTCAATTTGCTTAAAACCAATTGCAGTTGTCTCAAGAATAATCCTTACAACCTGTTTCTGTTGTTCGGTGATATTTTTGGGGATACTGCACTTCATATATCCGTCTTTTTCCCTGTAGCAATCCATCACACCTGCAAGATCCTCTATGGCACCTGCTGCAGTATAGGCAGTCACCGAAACCGCTGCGCAAACGATATCTTTGCCTTTTTCAGCAAAGCCCGCATGCCCTTTGACTGTAAACTGCCATATGAAGCCCTGCATGTCTCTTTTAATACTAATTTTAATCATTATGCATTGATCTTCTCAATCTGAACCTTTGTGTAAGGCTGCCTGTGACCCTGTTTCTTCCTGTAACCCTTCTTGGGTTTATATTTGAAAACAATGATCTTTTTGTCCTTGCCCTGTCCCATTACCTTTGCGCTCACACTTGCCGTGCTTATCAACGGATTGCCAAAGCTTACATTACCCTCGTTGGAAACCGCCAGAACCTTGTCAAAAGTAACAACAGAACCTTCATCAGCTTCAAGCTTCTCTACGAAAACTACATCGCCTTCCTGAACCTTGTACTGCTTTCCACCTGTTTCAATTATTGCGTACATTACATGCACCTCCTCATCCCAGTCTCGCCGGTATAGGCAGCATTCCCTGCGCCAAACGTTTACGATTGAGCGCTTTTATGCATTTATGGGCCTTTCCCGCGCGGCTACCGATATATTCTAACATACCAAGGAATTAATGTCAATCTCCCTGATTTTCATTTCTTCATGCCTGATTTCACTTGAGGATTTTATGATAATTTTCTTGTCATAAGCATTCTCAAGCTTTGAAAGGTTTTCACCGTCAACGCCTGTAAGTATGGCTCCAACAGTCGGATGTACCTCCACCTGTATGGCATTGGCAATGGTTTCTCCAAAATATCTTCCGATTTCCTTTTCAACATTCCTTGCAATTGATTCCGGCGAGAGTATTTTCCCTGTGCCATCACAATATGGACAGGGTACATTCATCACCGTAGACAGTTCCTGTCTGATCTTTTTCCTTGTCATCTCAATTAGTCCAAGTCCTGTCATGCCCACAACCGTAGTTTTTGTCCTGTCTTTTTTCAAGGCCTGCCTTAAAGCTTCAATCACCATCTGCTGATGTTCATGTTCATGCATGTCAATAAAATCAATTATCACTATACCTCCAATATCCCTTAATCTAAGCTGCTTCGCTATTTCCCTCGCAGCCTCGATATTGGTTTTCAAAACTGTATCTTCAAGGTTGTGCCCTCCGACATATTTACCGGTATTGACGTCGATGACCGTAAGTGCCTCTGTTTTGTCCACTACAAGATAGCCCCCGCATTTTAGCCAGACTTTCCGTGAAAGCGCCTTGGATATCTGGGTCTCGATCTGGTAGTATCCGAAAAGGTCGTAGCTTTTGCTGAAGTATTCTACCTTCAGCTTCAAAGCAGGGGAAATCATCTCTACAAGCTCCAGCACTTTTGCATACTGTTTTCTGTCATTGATGATGAACTTATCAACACTCCAGGTGAACAGATCCCTGACAGACCTGTATATAAGGCTCAAATCCTTGTGTATGCAGCGCGGCACAGAACCGCTCTGCTCCTTTTGTCTGATTTTATCCCACAATTTTATGAGAAAATTCAAGTCATGCGAGAAATCTTCCTCGTCCTTGCCTTCCGAGGCTGTCCTTACAATAAGACCCATGCCTTTCGGTTTAATTTTCTCAGCTATCTTTTTCAACTTGCTTTTTTCAACGTCATCCTCTATCCTTCTGGATACTCCCACATAATCCGCATTTGGGAGAAGCACCAGGTGCCTTCCAGGCAGAGTTATATGAGTTGTCACTCTTGGGCCCTTTGTACCGATAGGCTCCTTTATGACCTGAACAGTGATTTCCTGTCCCGGCCTCAATATCTCTTCAATATTATATCCCTTTACTTCCTGATAAAACTCATCATCCTCCTCTGAAAACTCTTTCTGAGATACTGCATCACCAACATATAAAAAAGCATTTTTCTCAAAGCCTATATCTATGAATGCCGCCTGCATTCCAGGCAGGACACTGCTTACCTTGCCCCTGTATATATTTCCCACCAGTCTTTCGGAATGCTGTCGCTCTATATATATTTCAACCAATTCCTTATCTTCAAGCAGTGCCACTCTCGTTTCTTCCAAACCAACATCAACTATTATCTCATTTACCATCCCTACCACCTCATACATCTGTTAAAACCGCATCAGTCAGCGGCTCAAGCGTCTTTCCCTCCTTATTCACAAACAACCCGCTCCGATGAATTTTAACAGTCCTTATTTTCAAATTTCCAAGTTCAGATAAAGTTGAAATCAAAAGCTCCGGCTTAAGATTGGCAGCACTTCCCGCACTTACAAGCATTGAAAACCACAACATATTTTCCTCCCTGCTGCCCTCTTTTACTGTCAAACTATGTATCATCGGCCGGATATCCACTTCCCTGATTCCATTTTTCCCTTGTCTCTTTACTATTATTGACTGTTTCTCTAAAAACTCATTCACTTTTTTTTGATAATCATTTATTTCCATACCCGGTTCGGTTATAGCCATAATATCATATGATGCCCGTACAACTGATGCCATTATGTTGTCCCTGGTATGCTTGTATTTTGCCGTTATTATTTTCAGTCCTGCAGGGAGCTCTTTATTCAGCCTTTCAACCAGTTCCTCCGGTTCAAGAGGGTTTGCAAGCTCAAAATCAGCATATTCGGTTTCACTGGTGACCCCTACCGACAACGGCAGCCCGAAAACCATCTGAGGATGCGGATTGAACCCCTGTGAATAGGCAATAGGAATACGTGAACGTCTGAGCGCCCTTTCAAAGGTTTTCATCAAATCCAGGTGAGAAATATATCTTACCTCTTCACCTCTCGTAAACTTAATTCTTATGCTATTCAACGCAGATACCCCCTCCGAAGGCTGCAGCTCCGCAAGCAGAGCAGTTAAGCCTGCAATTCGGGGTCAGTTCTTCCTTGTAAGCCCTTTCGTTTTCCTTGATGAAAAACTCTTTTGATACCCCTATCCTGATATGGTCCCAAGGGAAAACCTCCTGGTAGCTTCTTTTTCTGTTTGCGTAAAAACCCGGGTCAACACCGCACTCATCAAAAGCCTCCATCCATAGGTCAAATTTAAAGTATTCACCCCAGCTGTCAAATTTACATCCCTTTTCCCAGGCCTTTATCAATACTTTACCTGTTTTCCTATCACCCCTTGCAAAAATTGCTTCAAGAAAACTCAATTCAGAATCGTGCCAGTTATATGTTATATATTTATTCCGTATTTTACCCTGGAGGAACTTTTGTTTTTCCCTTAAGACCTCCATGGTATCCTGCGCTTCCCACTGAAATGGCGTGAAGGGTTTCGGCACAAATGAGGAAACACTTATCGATACATTGAGCCCCTTGCCTCTTTTCCCCTTCGGAACACCCATATAGGCGTTTACAACCTTGTTTCCAAGGTCGGCAATGCCTTCCAGGTCCTCGTAGGTTTCTGTGGGCAGCCCCAGCATAAAATACAGCTTGACTCCGCTCCAACCACCGTT